>NZ_JBHSAB010000023.1:0-17247 GCF_042649825.1 Legionella dresdenensis
CTCTTTTTTTCTATATCGCAATTTTTGTACAGCTTAAGGCAGCGCCATTGGGCTTTACAGCCCAACCTACATTCATTGGTTTTATTCTTTGACTAATGTTGATCTTTCAGGGGAATATTTCTTAAATTACGGATTTCTTTTTCATTAATTTTTAACTGATTACGAGTTTTTACCAACTCCATTTTCAAACGCCAGTACTTGGTTATAAACAACAAACTGCCAATTATCAACCCGACTCCAAGCATAATAGTCATTAATACCGCAATTGGCATGCTGACTGTTGCTACATACAAATTAACATGCACTGAGCTGGCATTAAGGGCAGCAAAACTAACGCCTGCGAGGATTAACAGCAAATATATGGTTATCATCACAAAACGCATAGTCATCCTCCTTTATTATTTAAAAAAAAGCGCAAATGAAGGAACACCATCATCCACGCTTTTTTTCAAAAGAGCTAACTGTTATTCAGTTTCTTTGTTAGCAATTTTTTCTTTGAACAAGTCGCCTAAAGTAGTTGAACCCAAGGTTGTAGAAGGTGCATCACCTCGAGTGTACTTTTTGATTGCTTCAGCTTGCTCTTGAGCATCTTTTGCTTTTACTGACAAGGCAATTGTACGGTTTTTCTTGTCAACATTAACAATTTTAGCTTCGATATCATCGCCTTCTTTGTACAGAGTTGTTGCGTCGTCAACACGCTCATCGGACAGTTCGTTCGAACGAATAGTACCAACAACGTCTTCAGTCAGTTCAACAGTCACAGTTTTAGCGTCAACGGAAACTACTTTTCCTTTAACAACTGCGCCTTTGCTGTACTCTTCAACATAAGCAGTGAAATTATCGCCCTCGAGCTGTTTCAATCCCAGAGAAATTCTTTCACGGTCAGCATCGATACCCAGAATAACGGCTTCGAGCTCTTGACCTTTCTTGAACTGCTTAACTGCTTCTTCACCAGGAATCGTCCAGGAGATATCAGATAAGTGAACCAGACCGTCAATATCACCCTCAAGACCAATAAAGATACCGAAATCAGTGATAGAACGGATTTTACCGCTAACTTTCTGGCCTTTGCTATGAGATTGAGCAAATTGATGCCATGGATTGCCAACGCATTGCTTCATACCCAGCGATATACGGCGGCGCTCTTCATCAATCTCAAGAACCATAACATCAACTATGTCCCCCATAGAAACGACTTTGCTTGGGTGAACGTTTTTGTTTGTCCAATCCATTTCTGACATATGAACCAGACCTTCAACGCCTTCTTCAATTTCAACGAAGCAGCCGTAATCGGTGATGTTAGTTACTTTACCTTGCAGTTTTTTGCCGACAGGATAACGCTCAACCAGATCAACCCAAGGATCGTTACCCAGTTGTTTCATACCTAAGGAAACACGGTTACGTTCGCTATCAAAGCTCAGTACTTTAACTTTAACATCCTGACCTACAGTAAGTACTTCACTTGGGTGTTTAACACGTTTCCAGGAAATGTCAGTGATATGCAGCAGACCATCGATTCCGCCCAGATCAATAAATGCACCGTAGTCAGTGAGGTTTTTAACGATACCGTTAAGTACCTGACCATCATGCAGAGACTCAAGAAGAGCCTGTCTGTCTGCGCTGCTTTCTTCTTCAACAACTGCACGGCGTGAAACAACAATGTTATTTCTCTTCAGATCCATTTTAATAACTTTGAACTCAAGCTCTTTACCTTCGAGGTAAGATGGATCGCGAACAGGTCTGACATCAACTAAAGAACCAGGCAAGAATGCGCGGATAGTGCCAATTTCTACAGTGAAACCGCCCTTTACTTTTCCAGAAATCAAGCCAGTTACTGTCTCGTTATTTTCATGAGACTTGGACAATTTACGCCAGGCTTCCTGACGCTTGGCTTTTTCGCGGGATAACAATGTTTCACCATAGCCATCCTCAACGGAATCAAGAGCAACTTCAACGGTATCGCCAATACTGACTTCAAGAGCGCCATTTTTATCCTGGAACTCTTCGACCGCGACAATACCTTCAGATTTTAAACCGGCGTTTAAAGTGACGTAGTCATCATCGATATCGATAACTTTTGCATTAATGATTGCGCCGGGATAAAACTGGGCACCCGCTATACTTTGCTCAAACAATTCTTTGAAACTTTCAGACATGTTAATAAACTCTTTAGTAAATAAAATGGAAACGTGAATCCCCTCACATCCCCCCCCTTTCAGCTGAAAAACGAATGCGTATTGATAGAGTTTAGTACATTATCGAATACTTGCGCAATCGTTAATCCAGTTGTATCAATGAGCACTGCGTCCTCTGCAGGCTTTAGCGGCGCATGCAATCGAGCCATATCTCGCTCGTCACGTTTCACTAATTCTTCAACAACTTGGGCGAGGCTAACATCAATTTGCTTTTCTTTCAACTGAAAATAGCGTCTTTGTGCTCTTTCCTCAGTAGAAGCGTACAAATATATCTTCACAACCGCATCTGGGAACACCACTGTGCCCATATCGCGGCCATCTGTTACCAGCCCAGGTTCCATTGCAAATGCACGTTGACGGGCTAAAAGCGCTTCCCTGATTTCCGGAAGAGCTGCAATTCTGGATGCATCCTGTCCGCACTGCTCACTGCGAAGCTGCTCATAAACTTCTGCACCGTCAAGAATCACTGTAGTTTTTAAATGCGGATCTGTTTCAAAGCGCACATTGAGAGTATGGGCAAGTTTTACCATCTCAGCGATATTGGCAAAATCAATGTTTCTTTTACGCGCCGCATAGGCAAGAACCCGATAGATAGAGCCGCTGTCCAGTACATGCCAGTCCAGATGATCGGCAAGCATATGGCAGATTGTACCTTTACCCGTACCGCTTGGCCCGTCCAATGTAATTACCGGGACAATTTTATTCGATTTCATTACCAACTTCCTCAATAGCCATGCTTAAATCATTGGCTGTTTTTACAAATGTGGGGAACGAGGTAGCAACATTCGCACAATTTTTTATTGTCACTGGCGTTTCAGTCAGCGCCCCCGCGATTGAAAAAGCCATTGCAATTCGATGATCACCCCGGCTGTCTACTACCCCACCCTGTAATTTATTACCGCCGTTGATATAAATTCCATCAGCAAATACTTGTGTTTCAACACCTAAAATCCGCAACCCATCTGCCATTGCGCTGATGCGATCGCTTTCTTTTGTCCGTAATTCACTTGCGCCATGCAGCCGGGTCTGACCTTTAGCACAGGCTGCTGCAATGAAAATAGCCGGAAACTCATCTATCGCTAGTGGAACTAAAGTTGCAGGAATATCTATCCCTTCAAGCGGAGAGTACTGAACATGAAGATCAGCTACGACTTCTTCACCATAAATCCGTTTGTTTGCTAAATTAATTTTAGCACCCATTTGATTCAAAATCTGCACAATTCCTACGCGAGTTGGATTTATTCCAACATTCCGTATTATTATATCAGAATTTGGTATTATTGTTGCCGCAACGATAAAAAATGCTGCGGATGAGATATCGCCGGGAACATTAATATCTGTTCCAATACATTCACCTTCCGAACTAATAGCAACCTGATCTTCAGACTTCTGCAAGGGGTAACTGAATGCCGTCAGCATTCTTTCGGTATGATCCCGGGTTACGCCGGGTTCAATGACAATTGTCTCGCCTTTAGCATACATTCCAGCCAGTAACAGGCACGATTTTACCTGCGCACTGGCAATTGGCATTTGATATATGATACCAGTAAGCGATTTTTTCCCTCTGATAGTTAAAGGAGGCTTGCCTTCATGGGTTGCTATTTCAGCGCCCATTTGAGTCAACGGACGGCTTACCCTTTCCATGGGCCGTTTCAACAGACTTTGATCACCCGTCAGTTCACTGCTAAAATCCTGAGCAGCCAATAATCCAGCCAAAAGTCTCATGCTGGTTCCGGAATTGCCGCAATCAATCGCCTGCTCCGGCTGTTGCAAACCGTATTTGCCAACACCGTGGATAACTAATTGCTGAGGCGCAGGTTTTTCTATCGTCACGCCCATTGCCTCAAAGGCTTTAAGTGTAGCCAGACAATCTTCGCCTTCAAGAAAACCATTAACAATGGTAGGACCTTTGGCAATCGAACCCAAAATGATTGAACGGTGTGAAATTGATTTATCGCCAGGAACCTCTATTTCGCCTCGTAAATTTTGAACTGGACTGCTGATAAAATTGATATGCTTCATAATCTGTGTTTCCTGGCAAAATCATCCATAAAGTTAATTAAGCGGTCTACCGCTGATATTGGCATTGAATTATACAAACTTACCCGTAATCCGCCAACCATTCTATGGCCTTTCAACGCCAGCAGATTATTTTCCGCAGCCTCTTCAGCAAACAGGCTTTCAAGTTCAGGGCTGGCAAGGTTAAAGCAGACATTGACCAGTGATCGGGCCTGGGGAGCAATTTTGCATTCATAAGCAGAAGATGAGTCAATATATTGATAAAGACGCGCAGATTTTATTCTGTTTTGCTGATAAACGGCAGCAACACCACCCTGTTTCTCAATCCACTGCAGCATTTTGCAGGCCACATAACAATTAAATGTCGGCGGTGTAGCATACAGAGAGTGGTTTGCTGCGTGTATCCGATAATCCGACATGGTTGGCAAAACCGCTGTATCCGATGAATTCAGAAGCTTGTTGCTTACAATCACTATTGTTAAGCCGGCATTAGCGATAATTTTTTGTGCCCCGGCAAAAATCATATCAAAATCGGCGATATTAACTGGTTCAGTCAACAAACAGGAGGTCATATCAGCAATGATTGGAACCGAGCGATTCAAAACCGGGAAATACCTTACCCCATTTACAGTTTCGTTAGGCGTGTAATACAGATAAGCTGTATTATCTTTATACTGTAATTCATCATTGGACGGAATAGTCGTGAAGCCGCTGGTTTCGCTGGATGCGAGGCAATAAGCCTTTTTCAGACGTTGTGCTTCTTTCAGCGCCATAGCGGACCAGATACCCGTAACAACATACCCTGCCTGCTGTTGGGCGGAAAGGAAATTTAGCGGAATCATCCCAAATTGCGCTCGGGTTGCTCCGCCTAAAAATAATACATGGTAATCAGCCGGAATATTCAGCAACGTCCTGAAAAGTTGTTCTGTTTGTTCCAGCAACTGCGTAAAAGCCGCTGTCCGATGACCAATTTCCAGGATTGACATGCCAAGCCCTTGCCAATCCAGTAATTCCTGCTGTATTTCTTTCAAAAGCTCTTCCGGCAGCATTGCCGGACCAGCACCAAAATTGATTGCCCTACTCATCGCCACTGCTTTCTTCGATATTGTCCTCAAAATCGCCGTCATTATAATCGTCTGACGATTCATCGCCCAAATCTTCAATACGCTGCATTCCGACTACATGCTCGCCAGTACTGACATTAATCAGGCGTACACCCTGGGTATTACGGCCGATAATCGACAATTCGTTTACTCTGAATCTAACCAAAGTACCTTTATCTGTAATCAGCATCGCCTCGTCGCTCTCCTCAACTTGCAGAGCACGCACTACTTTACCGTTACGCTCGTTAACCTGAATCGAAATAACGCCTTGGCCGCCGCGTCCTGACACGCGGTATTCGGAAACATCTGTACGTTTTCCATAACCGTTTTCGGTCGCGGTTAGAATAGTTCCTTCTGCTTTGGCAACAACAAGAGAAATGACTGATTGGTCTTCTGCCAGCCTGATACCTCGGACACCGCGTGCGGTTCGTCCCATTGGTCTTACCAGATTTTCATCAAAGCGAATTACTTTACCGGCATCAGTAAATAACATGATGTCTTTACTGCTATCAGTAATATCAACCCCAACCAGACGATCGTTTTCATCAAGATCAACAGCGATAATTCCAGTAGAACGCGGACGGCTGAATGCTTCCAGTGGAACTTTCTTCACGGTACCGTGTTTGGTAGCCATAAATACAAATCGACCTTCGCCATATTCACGAACAGGCAACATTGCGTTAATCGCTTCATCTTCCGCTAAAGGCAAAATGTTAATAATGGGTTTACCACGGGATATACGGCTTGCCAGCGGCAATTGATAAGCCTTTAACCAATAAAGTTTGCCATGGTTGGAGAAGCAAAGCAGCGTATCATGAGTACTGGCAATAACCAGCTTTTCAATAAAATCTTCATCTTTAACATTGGTTGCCGATTTGCCTTTACCGCCACGCCGTTGTGCCTGATACATGGAGATCGGCTGGTATTTGACATACCCCTGATGCGAAAGCGTAACAACTACATCCTCTTCAGTAATCAGATCTTCAATGGTTAAATCTTCTTGCGAAGCAGTGATTTCAGTACGGCGCTCATCACCAAACTGCTTTTTCACTTCAAGTAACTCATCATTAATCACCTGCATCAAACGCTCAGGTGATGCCAGAATATCAAGTAAATCCTTAATGACATCAAGCAATTCCTTGAATTCATTAATGATTTTATCCTGTTCCAAGGCCGTTAAGCGATGTAATCTTAAATCCAGAATTGCCTGAGCCTGATTAGGCGATAAACGATAGCCATCAGCGCTCAAACCATATTCTGCAGGCAAATCGTCCGGTCTGCAGGCATCGCTGCCAGCGCTTGCAAGCATTGCTTTTACCATGCCCGGTTCCCAGCTCCGGGCCAGCAGGCTTTCTTTTGCATCCTGCGGTGTAGGCGATTGCTTAATCAACTCGATCATTTCATCAATGTTTGCCAGTGCAACCCCTAAGCCTTCCAGGAGATGGGCGCGTTCACGCGCCTTTTTAAGTTCAAAAATTGTTCTTCTGGTGACAACTTCACGGCGATGCCTGATGAAATACTCAAGAATCTCTTTCAGGTTCAGCGTTCTTGGCTGACCATCCACCAATGCCACCATATTAATGCCGAATACATTCTGCATTTGAGTGTGGGCATAGAGATTGTTCAGGATAACTTCAGCAACCTCGCCACGCTTCAATTCGATTACTACCCTCATCCCCTGTTTGTCGGATTCATCACGCAGACCGGATATCCCTTCGATTTTTTTGTCTCGAACCAGTTCGGCTATTTTCTCAACCAGGCGTGCTTTATTCACTTGATAAGGCAGTTCAGTAATAATAATTGCTTGGCGGTTAGTATCGCTATCTGTTTCAATTTCTGTCCGTGCCCGAATCAGAATACGGCCACGTCCAGTACGGTATGCCTGAATAATACCAGCCCTGCCGTTAATTATCGCAGCAGTCGGGAAATCAGGCCCTGGAATATAGTCCATCAGATCATCAATACTCAGATCTGGATCAGCAATTAAGGCCACACAGGCATTAATTACTTCTGTCAGGTTATGAGGCGGAATATTGGTTGCCATACCTACCGCAATACCAGATGAACCATTTACCAGCAGATTAGGTACACGTGACGGCAGAACAATCGGTGCAAATTCGGTTTCGTCATAGTTAGGGGTGAAATCAACGGTTTCCTTCTCTAAATCAGCAAGCAATGCATGGGCGACTTTGGACATCCGTACTTCGGTATATCGCATCGCAGCAGCCATATCGCCGTCTACCGAACCGAAGTTTCCCTGGCCATCAACCAGCATATAACGCATGGAAAATGGCTGCGCCATACGGACTATCGTGTCATAAACAGCGGTATCGCCATGCGGGTGGTATTTACCGATAACATCCCCGACTACACGAGCCGATTTTTTATAGGGTTTGTTCCAGTCGTTACCCAGCTCGCTCATTGCAAAAAGCACACGGCGATGCACCGGTTTCAAACCATCGCGCACATCGGGCAACGCGCGGCCAACAATTACGCTCATCGCATAATCAAGATACGATTGCTTTAACTCATCTTCAATATTAACTGATATTACTTCTTTGGCTAAATTAACCATAGCTAACGGGCGTCCTTCTACGATCGATCAAACAGATATCCGTGAGAATAACATAGAGCATCAATGAATTGAACTTAATATTTTAGTTGACCAAAACTGTAAAAATCCGACAAATTGAACCATACTGAAATTACAGTAGATCCCGATAAGCTGTATTTGACTGTAGCCCGGCATTTTAATATAGTGCTGCACCAAATGCAGTAAATAACTGCCAGCATAATAAAGAGGAGACACGATGGCCAGTAAAATTGCAAAACTCAGCATTGAGAATGGCGAGAAATCGATTGATTTACCTATCTACTCCCCAACGCTGGGTAATGACGTGGTTGATATCAATCAATTAAGCGCGCTGGACCTGTTTACCTATGATCCAGGCTTCATCTCAACAGCATCTTGCGAATCCAAGATAACCTATATCGATGGTGATAAGGGAGTTTTGTTGTATCGAGGTTATCCCATTGAACAACTGGCAGAGAAAAAAGACTTTCTTGATGTCAGTTATCTCTTGCTGAACGGCGAACTGCCCAATGGCGATGAAAAAAAGAATTTCGTCAGCCTGATTAATAACCATACTATGGTTCACCAGCAAATGTACCAGTTTTTAAATGGTTTCCGCCGTGATGCTCACCCCATGGCTATTATGGTCGGTATTGTAGGCGCTCTGTCAGCTTTTTATCATGACACCATGGATTTGACAAACCAGCATGATCGCTATATTTCAGCTATCAGACTGATTGCAAAAATGCCCACGCTGGCAGCCATGAGTTATAAGTACTCAATTGGCCAACCCTACATGTATCCTCAAAACAGAATGTCATATGCTGAAAACTTTTTGCACATGATGTTTGGGGTGCCATCAGAAGAAATTACGCCAAACCCCACTATTGTGGATGCAATGGATAAAATCTTTACCTTGCATGCTGATCACGAACAGAATGCATCAACGTCTACTGTCCGATTAGCCGGCTCGACTGGCGCTAATCCGTTTGCCTGTATTTCTGCAGGGATCGGCGCTTTGTGGGGACCTGCTCACGGCGGCGCTAACGAAGCCTGCCTGAACATGCTGAAAGAAATTGGCGATATTAAAAATATTAACCATTTTATCAAACGCGCCAAGGATAAAGATGATCCATTTCGCCTGATGGGTTTTGGTCACCGGGTTTATAAGAGTTATGACCCACGCGCCAAAGTAATGCGTGAAACCTGCCATGATGTCTTAACTGCGGTCGGCGCCCATGATGAACCATTATTCAAGCTGGCGATGGAGCTTGAGCGTATCGCGCTGGAAGATGATTACTTCATTGAGAAAAAACTGTATCCCAATGTCGATTTCTATTCCGGCCTGACCTTAAGCGCTATTGGCATTCCAACTAATATGTTTACAGTGATTTTTGCTCTGGCAAGAACCGTAGGCTGGATGTCGCACTGGATGGAAATGGTTGCCAATAAATCCAAAATTGGCAGACCACGTCAGTTATACACCGGCGAAAAACTCCGAGATGTACCGTAGTTAAGTATAGGTTGGGCTGTAAAGCCCAACACTTACTTCCCAACATATATCTATAGCCTTTCACCTGAAAACCCCCTAACATAAGCCTGTCGTTAATTAAAAGGATTTTAATAACATGCTTAAATTTATTACCGCGTTACTCTCCGCCAGCACTAAAAAACTCGATAAATCTCTCAAGAATATACCAACCCATCAAATCATTCTGGCAACTGCCGCTATACTTTTCTTATTCGACAAATATCCTATGCTTGCAAGGATGTATCGCTCACGCCATAACAGTTCTGTCAAACAGAGCGCACTGGACGTAGCCTATGGAATATTTAAAAACCTGCCTCCGCTTAAACAATATATTAATAAGGAACTGGCTCAAAACATCAGTTCAATCAACAAAGAACTGCAAGCAGAACGAGCCAATATGCGTTTAAAAAAAGAACTTCCAGAAGAAAGTGTTCCTGCGCATGAAATTCTGCAGGCATTTGGTATTGAACCTGCAGCGTGTAATTATGATTTTTCAGCAGCTCCAAATAAGCCATCTGCGAAAAAGTTAGTTGTTCAGAAAGGAGACGGCCAGGATTCAGGAACGCTTTATGCCGTACATACAGAAGAATTAACTGCTTTATTAAAAGAAACTTTTGCCAGTACCGCTTTATCTAACCCAATGCATAACAAATGGCCTCGTATTAGCGCTATGAGATCTGAAATTACTCAGTGGGCGCTTAAACTGTTTGGAGGTTCAGAGCATGATTATGGTCTTCTAACCCATGGCGGTACTACAAGTATCATTGAAGCTATGGCCGCTTATGTGATAGCAGCCCGCAATAGAGGGATTGCGCAGCCTGAGATAGTCATTCCGGAAACAGCACATGCAGCATTCAAAAAAGCGGCTCAGTTGACTGGCGCCACTTTGATCACTGTTCCCGTTGATCCGAAAACCGGTGCTGTCAGTGCAAAAACAATGGAAAAATATCTTTCTGATAACACTGCCGTTATGGTGGGTTCAGCGCCGTCTTTTATGTATGGGATTTGCGATCCGATTTCTGAGCTGTCAGAACTTGCCCTGAGAAAAAAGATACCGTTCCATGTAGATGCCTGCCTGGGAGGCTTTTTAACTGCTTTTGCTGATACATCGGCTAACCCGATGGATTTTCGTTTGCCTGGCGTTACTTCTATTTCAGCAGACTTCCATAAATATGGGCTGTGCCCAAAAGGTACTTCAATATGTATGTTCCGTAGCGATGCGCCTGCTTTACCGGTTTTTTCCGCCGCTGATTGGGCGGGCGGCTTGTATGCGACTCCCGGTATCTTGGATGGCTCAACCAGCGGCGCTCGCATTGCTGAAATTTACACTACCATGTCTTACTATGGACACAAAAAATATCGGGAAATAACGAACAACATTGTTGAGTTGCGCAAAACGATACAAGGTTTATTTGTTAAATTAACTCAGGAAGATAGCGGGTTGACTGAAAACGATATATATATTTTTGGTGATCCGCAATGGTCGGTATTGGGTTTTCGTAGTGCGAACCTCAATTGTTTTTCAATTATGGAGGAAATGAAAAAGAGAGGTTGGGAGCTCAATGCCTTACAAAATCCGGATGGATTTCATATGTGTTTGACTCATGTCCACACATTAATGCCAGATTTTGCTAAAAAATTTATTGAGGATTTGCAAAATGCAGTAGCTGCTGTCAAAAAATATGGTAAAGATCACAAGCCAGCAAATATCGTGAAAGTTTACGGCAAAATAAAAATGATGCCGAATGAAGTGCAGCAACGAGCATGTGTAGATTATGAAAAAGCTCGGTTATTTTTTCATGCGGACGTACCCGGTGTTTCCTCAGGAAGTACTTTTACTCCTCAAGTGTAGGTTGGGTCGTTGACCCAACATTCGATCTTGTATAAAGCACCGTTGTTGGGTCAAAACGGCCCAACCTACATTGATCCGGACTCACTGGCATTAGCTATCTGGTTAAGCAGAGACGCTAATCGACAACCAGCTAAAGCAAGCCGTTGCTCGCTGATTTGCTTTACCATATTTTGATAAGCATGGCTCGGTTTTTGGCCGTAGTTGATCTTATACGCTTTTGTTATTGCCAATTGATAAGATTCATTTGCCCAGGTTTCTGGCGCTAACTGACTCCCAGAAACACTTGGACACGGCCATTTGTCTTCTACTTTGCGCGCTACGCGGGTAATCCGGGCTGATGTAATTTTTTTATGGCTATTTAATAAACCCCCGCCTTTGTCCCAATAACCATGCAGGTTAGCAGCGATACTATTGGCTTGCAGGCAATACAGATTTCCTCCCATATCGCCCTCTTTAAACTCAGTACTATATAGTGTTACTGCATGCATGGGTTGATGGAGATCGCCGACAACGTGGGTGATAATGCGGGTATTTATGCCTTTCATATAATCCGGGCTATTTATATCACGAAGTATGGCAACCGCGCTCTTTATTGCAGTAATTCCGTTATCAGGATTCAACGCCGGCGGTTTAATACCGTCCATTATATAAGGGATATCGATATAATGAATTGTCTTTAAAATCCGTATGTTATGATAATTGACGTTATCAAGCCATACCGCTGCCTCGACAAAAGAGAGCTTATCAATGCTGTTATTATATTGTAAAAACAGTTTTTTTGCTTCCTGGGTTAAATGGTCAAGCGCTATTTGAGCAATTACCCGATGCCCCATAGCACTCCAACCGTAAGTGTTCAGCGCAGAAAAACCCAGCATAACAATTGCTAACAGCCGGCTGGGAGATGCTCTTCTAACCAAGATAAGGCGACCAGGCAGGCTCTTGGACATCACCTTCCTTGGTCGGCAAGCGCATACGGATTCGGCCATCAATTGAAACAATCTCCAGCACGCCCCGCTCGCCTTTTCTGGTTGCATACAGAATTAACCGGCCATTAGGCGCTACTGTAGGCGACTCATCCACTGAAGAAGAAGTCACTGACGTAAGCTGACCGCTATTCATATCCTGGACACCGATATTAAAGCCTTTGTCTTCCCTATGCATCATGACAACGTGTTTTTGATCAGGGGTAAACGATGCGCGTGCGTTATAGTTACCGGCAAATGTCACTCTGCTTATGCTGCCGTCAGCTAATGACAATTGATAAATTTGCGGTGCGCCGCCGCGGCCAGAAGTAAACAATAACGATTTTCCATCCGGTGAATAGCGTGGCTCAGTGTCAATCGCATCGCCAAATGTCAGTTGCTTTAAACTGCCATTGGCCAGATTTACACTGTAAATTTTAGGATTGCCGCCTTTTGAAAGCACAACCGCCAGCTCCCGGCCATCAGCAGACCAGGCAGGTGCGCTATTAATTCCTGAAAAGTCGGTAACTAGTCGCCGCTTTCCTGTTTCTACGGAAACGGTATAAATCTGAGCTTTCTTTTTCTCAAAAGAAACATAGGCTATCTCACGGCCATCAGGCGACCAGGCTGGCGACACAATAGAATCAGATGAAAGTAACAGGCTTTGTGGGTTATAACCATCAGCGTCAGCAACCTCAAGCGAATAGCGTGCTCGCCCATCCGATGCGCGTTGAACCAGAATATAAGCAATACGAGTTGAAAATATTCCGCGTTCGCCGGTCAGTTTTTCATACACCATATCACTGATATGGTGCGCCATAGCACGGACATCATTCCCGTTGATTTGGAAATCGTGGGTTAATAATGATTTGCCCTGGGTAACTACATCAAAGAGTTCAAAACTTATATTATAGTGATTACTGCCTACCCGGGTAACCCGTCCTGTCAGCAGGCTATCAGCGCCTGACTGCCTTGAAGCATTAATCGCTGCCTGATCATTTCCAGGGCCATAAGTAAGTGGAATAACTTTGAATTGCCCGGAAAAATTAAAATCATGATTGATGACATCCGTTAATTCCCGGCTTGCTTCATCATTACCAAAACTATTGATAGCAATAGGCAGCGCCGAGCTTATTCCCTGAGTTAGCTCAAGATCCAAAGCAAACGATACGCTGGATGCGATGAATAAAAAAATTGCTAGAATTCGTCTGTAAACCACACTTACCCCCTAACGTTTTCAGGACGTACTGTTAAACTAATATCCCTGAACAGGTTAAATGTTTCAGGATCGGCAGGAACCGGCAATGGCGACGCTTTGTAGATTGCTGTCTGTGCCGATCGATCAAGGACAGAATCACCGCTGCTACGAGTCAGGCTAACTTCAAGCACCGCACCGTCTGGTGCAAGGCGAATACGGAACTGACTGGAAAGATTGCCGTCAACATTATCAGGTAAAATCCAGCGACGACCAATGGCATTCAGAATTAAAGCCTTGTATTTATCAACTTCACCCGCCATTCTGGTTCTCTTTGCGGCTTCAGCCTGTGCCCTTTCCGCATCGGCCTGTTGCTGTCTTGCCTGTTCGGCAGCAGCCTGCTCAGCTTTTATTTTTTCCGCAGAAGCCTTAATTTGCTGCTCTTTCTCCAAACGCTGTTTTTCAGCCTGAGCTAATTGCTCAATTTGCTTTTTCTTTAACTCTGCCAGTTTCTGAGCTTCCTGCTGTTGTTTTTTCTCTAACTGCTGCTGCTTATTCTTAAGCTCTTCCAAGCGTTTGGCTTCCTGCTCTTTTTGCAGTGCAAGCTGTTTTAAACGTTTTTGTTCTTCTTCCATCTGTTTTTTACGTGCAATAGCGAGTTTTTCGGCTTCTTCTTTAATTTTGGCCAGCTTTTGCTGCTCCTGTAAACGGGCCTTTCGAGCATCTTCAGCTTGCTTTACCAGTGCCTGTTGCCGGGCTTGCTCAGCCTTTTTCTGCATTTCCCGCTCTTGCTTTAAACGGTTAACCGTTTCCATCACTTCTTTATTGTCGACACTTACTGCTTTCACAATCTCTGGTTTGGGTTGTTGTTCAGCCTGAGCTGGGGTAGCCTCACCCAAATGAGTCACATTATCTTTTTGCAACACAGGGCGCTGCGAGCTTGGATCAGTTAATAGCATCAATCCTACAAAAACATGAAGACAGATAGCCGCAAATAATGCTTTGCGGTAGCTTGGATCAATAATCATCCCGCACTCCCTTGTGGTTCTTCCGAGGAATCAGTAACCAGACCAACCTGCTCTGCACCTGCTTTTTTCAGCAAAGCCATTGCACCAACCACTTTACCGTAGGCAACACCCTGGTCGCCTTTTACCAGAACATTAAGCTTCTGGTTAGCTTCTTTAGCTAATTCAAGTTCGGCTGCAACACGTACTACCAGAGCCTGTGATTCAAGCGGTACGTCAGGCTGGTTGCTGATATTCAGAAAATAATCACCCTGCTGATTGACTGATACGATTACCGGCTCCCGATCTTCATTTGACAGCGTTTCACTTGCCGCTTTAGGTAAATCTACAGTAACACCTTGTGTAAGCATGGGCGCAGTAATCATAAAAATTACCAGCAGCACCAGCATGACATCGATATATGGAACCACGTTAATTTCAGCTATAGGCTTGGTTGATGATGATTTTTTTCGCAACATGTTTTAACCTCTTGCGTTTGCCGAAGTCTGTTGTTCAATCAACGATACAAGTTCTTCCTGAAACACATCATATTTATCAAGTAAGGAACCAGCCCGTGTCGAGTAGCGATTATAAGCGATAACAGCCGGGATAGCGGTAAAAAGCCCGAGTGCGGTCGCAACCAGCGCTTCGGAAATTCCAGGCGCTACCATGGCAATCGTTGCCTGCTGCGCCTGCCCCAGCGCCTGAAACGATGTCATAATCCCCCAGACGGTGCCAAACAGGCCAACATAAGGTGCAATTGACCCGACAGAAGCAAAAAACGGCAGGTGTTTTTCAAGTTGCGCGGCTTCTTTGGCATGGCTTATCTGCATGACGCGCTGAATTGGCTCTAATGCGGTCAGACCCTGCTTACGGGAACGGATATACTCTTTAAAGCCGGCATGGAAAATTGCAGCTATTCCCTGCCGTTTTTCACTATTAGAATCAATATCAGCATATAACGTGCTTAAATCGCTGCTATCCCAGAAACGATTGACAAATTGCTCGCACTGCGACTTTTTACGTTTAAAATACCACGCTCGCTGCAAGATTAATGTCCATGAAACAATTGAAGCAGCAAGTAACAGCAGCATCACGGTCTTAACAACCAGACCTGCTTGCATAAAATAACCCAGTACACTGGCATGGCTACCCACGTTTTATTCCTCCAACTAGACAAATTGTTTCGGTAAGCGTTTTGGCTTCATTGCGCTATCTATACAGACAACTTTTATCGTTGCCTCGCACAACAGCCTGTTATCCTGATTTTCCATTTTTTGTTTAAATACAATGCTGCAACTTCGTACCTGATTCATCCAGGTAGTAATCAATATTTCATCCTCAAGGCGTGCCGGATGGCGATAATCCAGGTTTACTTCTGTAATTGCCAAATGATAATCGCAACTTGCCAGCCTGGTCAATGAGATCCCATGTTGCCTTAATGCATCCGAACGTGCACGTTCAAAAAAATTTAAATAACGGGCGTGATAAACAATACCCATAAAATCCGTATCTTCTGCATAAACACGATATTTTTGTGCAAAAAGCTCATTTGCCATGGTGGAATTACTCATGAATAACCGGCTGCAAGCCAAAATGTTGATAAGCAAGTGCGGTGGCAGTTCTGCCCCGTGGCGTCCGCATCAGGAATCCTTGCTGAATCAGGTAAGGTTCAAGGACATCTTCAATCGTTCCTTTTTCTTCCCCAATTGACGCGGCAATACTTTCAACCCCAACCGGGCCGCCAGCAAAACGCTCAATCACTGCCAGCAGTAATTTTCTATCCATAACATCAAAACCATTCTGGTCTACATCCAGCATTTTCAGCGCCAGTTGCGCCATTTCAAGTGTGATTATTCCCTTGCCGCGTACCTCAGCGAAATCACGCACTCGCCTTAACAGTCGGTTTGCTATACGGGGTGTTCCTCGTGAACGTTTGGCAATTTCCCGCGCACCTGCCTCTTCAGTCTTGACGCCCAGTAAGCGGGCAGAACGGGAAACAATATAAGTTAAAGCATCAACAGAGTAAAACTCCAGCCGCTGCACAATACCGAAGCGGTCGCGTAACGGTGACGTCAGCAATCCAGCTCGGGTAGTAGCGCCTATCAGTGTAAAAGGAGGTAATTCAAGTTTGATCGAGCGTGCTGACGGCCCCTCGCCAATCATGATATCCAGTTTGTAGTCTTCCATTGCCGGATAGAGAATTTCCTCAATGACAGGGCTTAAACGATGAATTTCGTCGATAAAAAGAACGTCATTTTCTTCCAGATTAGTGAGCATGGCAGCCATATCGCCCGCCCGCTCCAGAACAGGTCCCGAAGTCTGCTTTAGATTAACTCCCATTTCATGGGCTATTATGCCTGCAAGCGTGGTTTTACCCAAGCCCGGCGGACCAAAAACCAATACATGATCAAGGGCGTCACAGCGGCGTTTGGCAGCATCAATGAATATACGCATTTGTGAACAGACAGCATCTTGACCAATATAATCATCGAGGCTAAGTGGGCGAATGGCGCGATCAATGGCATCTTCCATGGTAACAGCTGCGGCACTGACGAGACGGTCACTTTCAAGCATTGTTAACTTAAGTTGTTATTGTTTTCACCCATTCTAACACAGCTTGGGGCGTGCCCCCAATTAATTTTATATATGGCTTATTGACCGCCTGAGTTATGGGGTGTTGGGCTTTACAGCCCATAGCCGTCAAGCTAAGCCAGGTACATAGGAAATTAGAATAGTAAATGTACAAAATTCCTTAACTGACTGCTATGTGTTTTACAGTCCATATTCGTTCGGCCTGAGGAAAATGCGGAG
>NZ_JBHSAB010000023.1:17279-201112 GCF_042649825.1 Legionella dresdenensis
CATTTGTCTCGAAGGCGTGGCACTGTACCACAGGCTTCGAGACAGCGCTAAAGCGCTTCCTCAGCCCGAACGATATTGTGAAATATAGAAATTTAATTCCTTAGCTTGACGGCTATGGGCTTTACAGCCCAACCTACGTTTTTTTATACGGCATTTAGCATAATTTGCGACCGCATTCGGTGTATTCGTGAACGGACTGTGCCTGCCGGGCATTTTAGCCGGCTTGCGATTTGATCGTAATTTAGTCCGGTTATCACATGCAAATAGAAACAGCGTTGGGATTCAGGTGAAAAATGTTCCACTACTTTATATACGCTTTCGCTTAACTCCAGCCCTATCAGGTTCGCTTCCGGGGAGTTAGCGTCATCAAATAGCTCTGGCGTTTCTACCTGGCTGAATTCAATTTTTTTAGAACGGTAGTAATTTTTTATAGTGTTTTGTGTGATCTGATAGAGCCAGGTTTTAAAACTTGATGTCTGATTAAAGTTTTTTATAAAACGAAAAACCTTAAGGCATACTTCCTGCATTAAGTCCTTAGCTTCATTATAATCCGAAATCTGCGAGCAGATTTGTGCGTAGATTTTCAACCGATAGCGTTTAAGTAATTTATCAATGGCCACACGCTGCCCATTTCTTGCCATAATTACCAGTTCGGTATCATTTGTTGTATTCATGATGGCATTCCATTAATCCTCTTGATTAAATTATCGACACAAATTATTCATTCTTTAATTGATGCGTTGTTAATCTGGCAAGGATATGAAGAATTCGGCGATCATCTGCAGAGATTTGATCCTTAAAAATCACAAGTTTGCGTGCGGTATTTTCACCTGTCAACTTCACCAGAAAAAAAATACCGCCATCAATCAATATCTGATGGGTGGTATATACTGCGGCAATGCCGGTTGTTTCAAACATGGTCCATTTATTCCCTTTGTATTCCAGCTTATCCAGATTGGGATAAGTTTTTTTTCGTTTTAATAGTACCAGCAGATAAAGCATTAGCACAAAGCCTAATCCAAATTTAACCGATAGAGGTAAGGATGAATTAAGCAGCGCTGCTATTGCCAATCCATAAATAAACAGGCAAGTGCGGATGTAATAGCCGGAATCACTAAATGTGACTGTGCAGTTTGACCAATTCAACAATTGAAAGCATCTCTTTGTCAGTTGGAAAATGGCTGTCAATCAGCCAGCTATACAACTCAGGATCAGGTGTAAGCAACAGTTTTTCAAAGCTCAGTATTTGCGGTTCGGCAAGATTATCGAGCTTATTGTCAATGAAACGGTTAAGAATCAAATCCAGTTCGAGCATCCCTCGTCTACATTGCCATTTAATTTTTGCTTTTCTCGCTGCTTCAATCATCATAAACTCGATTGTCAAAGTGAGTAATATTACATTAAACTGCCTTTTTTTAGCAATTGGGTAATCATAAGCAATGTATAAATATACAATCAACGGACGAGACTATTCTGCCATTTTACCAATAGAAGAAGAACTTGCTGTCGACGCGGGCAAGAATTATTTATTTGATCTTTCATACCTGACAATTATTGCTCTCGAAGGAGCCAATGCTGCGGCCTTTCTACAGGGGCAGCTGACCTGCGATGTGACCAAGGTTGGCATTGATACTATCCGACAAGGTTTATTCTGTAACCTGAAAGGACGTATTCTGGCATCAACTGATGTGATTAGCTGGCAGGGTTATAAACTGGTTATACCCGCTGATCTTGCCGCAGATACGCATAAATCACTGGCAACTGCTGCCATGTTATCGCGGGTAAGTATGAGTCAATGTGGCGATTATGCAATCTGGGGACTGTACTGCCCTGACAAAAACAATATCTCTTTACCAGAGCTGCAACTGCCTGAACCCTATTGTTTACACGATAATGGCCGTATGTGCTGTTATTCTATAGCTGATGACTTTTATATCATGGCTGTTAAAAAAGAACATTCTGTCGATTTAACAACCAATACAGACACTGAAGTACGCGGCTCATTGGCATGGCACATGCTGCAACTACAACGGCCCCGCATTGAAATTTACCCGTCAACCAGAGGATTATTTCTGCCGCATCGCCTTGATCTTCATAAGCATAATTACATCAGTTTTAATAAAGGGTGCTATAAAGGCCAGGAAATTATTGCCCGAACTCATTATCGAGCTAAATTAAAACATGACTTAAAGACTTTTGAAATTGTTAGCTCTGAACCTGTTAATGCTGGGATGAAGTTGTTTGCGCCTGATAGCGCTGATGTTGAAGTTGGTGAGATTGTTGATATCTGCCCTGTAGGAAACAACCGCTATTTGATGGCTGTTTCAATTTTAGTTGAGCATCCAGCCGAGGCAAGGTTAGAAAACAGTGCAGAATTAATAAAATTGATGCAGGTTGGGCTGTAAAGTCCATAGCCGTCAAGCTAAGGAATTAAATTTCTACATTTCACAACATCGTTCGGGCTGAGGAAGCGCTTTAGCGCTGTCTCGAAGCCTGTGGTACAGTGCCAAGCCTTCGAGACAAATGCTCCGCATTTTCCTCAGGCCGAACGAAAATGGGCTGTAAAGCTGGGCAATCCTATTTTGATTTAGAAGGACATTTCGGCAACATCCGACGCAGAACATCATCCTTGTCAATAAAATGATGCTTTAATGCTCCAGCAACATGCAGAACCAGCAATCCAAGAATAATCCAGGCTATTATTGTATGAGCCTGATTCATAAAAGAAGCCAGCTCTTTATCTAATGGGATGCCGGGGAACGGCAAGGAGAATAAACCAAAGTAACTTGGAATGTATCCTTCTGCCGTTGCCATAATCCAGCCGCATAAGGGCATCAGGATCACAAAGAGGTACAATGAACCTTGAACGGTATGCGCCAGAATCTTTTCCCATTTTGGCATATGTACCGGTAATGCCGGCCTGCCATATCGTATAATCCAGAGCACTCTGAGCAGCATGGCAAATAGAACCGTAATACCCAGTGATTTATGCACGGTAAATGCCATACCTATATATTGCTCGGGAACATCGGAAAGAAAAAAACTGATTGGCAGCATAAAAATAATTATGATAGCAATAAACCAGTGGAAAAATTTGGAACCTTTTGTGTAGCTTGTCATTTCCGTATTTTCTATCATTTTTTTCCTTAAAACAAAAGTGTGATGAAATTATTCAAGTTTAAAATATCCCTGCTATTCTCGCGCTGGCCTGAATAACAGGGGTTCTTCCTAATATCTTTTTGTTGGGTCAAACGACCCAACCTACTCGGCGAGCTCTTCGCATTTTGACATCTGCAGAGTGGTCTGGGTTAAATCCAGCAACTCTCTCACTGCCACAAAGAACATTGTGTAATTTAACACAGTTGTTGCTTTTAAGTCAGTCAAAATATGACGCCAGCGTTCGATTAACCCTGCGTGCTTGCTCGACCACTCGCTGAAGCATTTCATATAGTCTTTTTTATTATCATCAAGACTGATAATCCCTGATGTGAGCTGGCGTTGCTGCCAATCCAAATCATCCCTCAGCGATTCACGCGACAGAATTTCCCAGGTGTTATCAACCGGATGGGCAATAATCTGTGATCTAATCCAGGATAGATCAAGATATTCACCAATGCCAAAATAAACCTCAGCAACTCTGCTTACGCTAATATTCTGCTCACACGCGACATCAATTATATCCATTGCAGAGAACATGGAGCGGGTAACAGTCAATTCATGAGCAAATTCGGCAGAAATACCCTGTTCAATGTACTGATTATAGTGCTCATCATAATTCGCCCGGTTATGTTCGCCAAAGATTTCCGGAATCGCTTTTTTGAGTTCCGTCACGCCTTTGCCATACATTTCAACCGATTTGGTGATATTAAGACCTGAGCGCTGGGTACGCAGGAACCAGCGAGTAACCCGCCGCATTAAACGAACATAATGCATGACCAGTTCAGTTTGCTTTTCTGCAGTTATCCTGCTTTCCAATGCTTCGAGCTGTTTCCATATTCCTTCGATACCAAGTACATCTCTTGCCAGCATGTAGGCACGTACAATTGCGGAAACTGGTGCGCCGACTTCATCCTGCATACGGTAAATAAACGAAAATACCATTTCATTAATAATAATATTGCTTAATTTGGTAGCAATAATTTCGCGTTTCAACGGATGCTTTTCCATCGCAGCTTTGTATGTCTGCTGCAAGGGTTTTGGAAATGAACTGACCAGTACTGAGTCAAAGTAAGGATCTTCAGGAACATCTGTTGACAGAATCTGTTCTTTCAGAATTGTCTTACTGTAGCAGAGCAAAACTGCAATTTCAGGGCGAGTCAAACCAAGACCTTGCAATTTACGCTCAGCCAGGACTTTTTCGTCCGGTAAAAATTCGAGAGCACGATTGAGCTTACCATTGCGCTCAAGCTCATTAATATAGCGGGTATGCAGATCAAGCAAACGCAATGATTGCGAAGCGGTAAAGCTGATTGCTCTGGTTTGAACAAAGTTATCCCGCAAAACTATCGCAGCAACTTCATCAGTCATTTCGCCCAGTAACTCATTACGCTGTTTCAACGTCATGTCGCCCGCAGTGATAACGCTGTTGAGCAGAATCTTGATGTTTACTTCTTTATCCGAACAGCTTACACCGGCAGAATTGTCAATAAAATCAGTATAAATCAGACCGCCATTCTGAGCATATTCAATACGCGCCAGCTGAGTTAAACCAAGATTACCGCCTTCGCCAACCACTTTACAACGCAGTTGCCGGGCATTAATACGGGTTGCGTCATTAGTACGATCGCCTACGTCAGTATGGGTTTCACTTTGCGCTTTCACAAAAGTACCAATACCGGCACTCCAGAGCAAATCGACCCTGGCTCGTAAAATAGCCCGGATCAACTCATTAGGCTCAATCTCATCCTGCGCAATATCAAAACATTCTTTCATCTCAGCACTGACCGGAATTGATTTCGCATTACGATTGAATACGCCGCCCCCTCTTGAAATCAGAGCTTTATCGTAATCAGACCAGCTTGAGCGCGGCAAATGGAACATGCGCTCGCGTTCTGTAAAACTTGTTTCCGGATCTGGATTAGGATCAACAAAAATATGGATATGATTGAAGGCGCCGACCAGTTTAATATGACGTGACAGCAGCATACCATTTCCGAATACGTCCCCTGACATATCACCAATACCAACTACGGTAAAATCGGTGGTTGCAATGTCAACATTCATCTCATAGAAGTGGCGCGTTACTGATTCCCAGGCGCCGCGCGCCGTAATCCCCATCTTCTTATGGTCATAACCCACTGAACCGCCTGATGCGAAAGCATCACCAAGCCAAAAACCATAATCAAGCGAAATAGCGTTTGCGATATCCGAGAATGTTGCCGTTCCCTTGTCAGCCGCTACCACCAAATAAGGATCGTCTTCGTCAAACGAGATAACTTTTTCAGGTTTGATGACCAGACCGTCTTTATAATTATCGGTAATATCAAGTAAGCCGCGAATAAAATTCTGATAGCATGCAATACCTTCAGCGATGATTTCTTCACGGCTGCCAGTAACAGGCAATTGTTTTGGCACAAAACCACCCTTCGCCCCGGAAGGTACAATAACCGCGTTTTTAACCTGTTGCGCTTTCATCAGGCCCAGGATTTCCGTACGGAAATCCTCTCTGCGATCTGACCAACGGATACCCCCACGCGCTACTTTACCTCCGCGCAGGTGAACCCCTTCAAAACGCGGGGAATAAATAAAGATCTCATACAACGGATGCGGCTTGGGCAGCTTGGGAATCGATTTGCTGACCAGCTTAATAGAAATATACGATTTAGGCTTGCCTTCGCTGTCAGTCTGATAAAAATTAGTTCTGACAGTTGCTGAAATTGCATGAATGTATTGTCTGATAATCTTGTCTTCATCCAGATTTGATACCGAATCAAGCGCAGCGAAGATTTCATTAATCTTATTGGTAAAATCATCTTCCCGGCTTGTCGAAACTGCTGGATTAAAGCGGATTTCAAACAACTGTACCAGTTTACGCGCAATAACCGCATTATTATACAATGCTTTTTCGATATAATCCTGACTGAATGTGAAGGCTATTTGTTTAAAATATTTGGCATAGGTACGAAGTACGGCCACTTCTCTCCAATTGAGACCCGCAGCGAGAACCAGTTGGTTAAAGCCGTCATTTTCAGCATCGCCCTGCCAGATACTGGCCAATGCGTTCTGGAAAAGATCTTTGATTTCATCTATCTCAAATTCATTAGCATGGGTGTACTGTAAGGCAAAGTCATTAATCCAGGTTATTTTGCCGTCATCAAATTTCAGGACATAAGGACGCTCACTAATCGCCTTCATACCCAGATTTTCAACAATAGGAATCACATCAGACAGTGGAATAGTATTATCATGCTGATAGATTTTCAGCCTGAAACTGTCAGGCCGTTCATCCATTGGACGGTAAAAATTGATAACCAGCGGATTTTCGCTATCGATTGCTTCAATATGTTTGATATCGTAAACAGCAGTTCTGGGTGAGAAATTATCTCGATATGCCCCTGGGAATGCCCCTTTATAATAGCCAAACAACCGGTTAGCCGTTTCCTCACCGACGTTTTCAGCCAGATAATGTTGTAAATCATCAGTCCATGAGCGGCCAACCTCAATAAGCTTCTGCTCAACCTCTTTAAAATCCCATTGTGTATTATCTTTAGGATCAGTGCGCACAATAAAGTGGATACGCGCTAATACCGAATCAGAGAACCAGGTTGTAAAGGTAATATCCGTAGAGTGGAAACTGTCGCTTAAAACCTTTTGCATTGCCTGCCTAAGCTCAGTATTAAAGCGATCTTTAGGTACATAAACCAGACAGGACACAAAACGGCGGTAAACATCTGTTCGTGCAAACAGACGTATTCTTCGGCGCTCCTGCACGTAGTAAATGCCCATGGCGATTTCAAGCAGCTCTTCTTCTGATGCCTGGATTAAATCATCGCGCGGCAATGTTTCTAAAATGTTCAGCAACACTTTTGCCGCATGGCCGCCTGGCGCCAGTTGCGAATTAGTCATTACCCGCTCTACTTTGTGGCGTAGAAACGGAATATGTTTGGGATTGGTATTGTAAGCCGCTGATGTGTAAAGACCAATGATTCTAAGCTCGCCAATCACCTGACCCTCTTTATTAAAGCGTTTGACGCCAATGTAGTCGGTATAGGCACTGCGATGTACGGTCGCCTCAGTATTTGTTTTAAACAGCATTACCAATGAACGTGCGGATAAAGTCAGTTCACGCGCTTCTGCAGGCAAAGCTGAAATATTTTTAACACTGGATTTGCTCATCGAGGCGCGTAATACGCCAAGTCCCGTTTCCGGCAATGGTTGCAGTATGGTTTCCTTGCCTTTATGAACCAGCTCATAATCACGGATACCCAGGAAAGTAAAATGATGGTCTTCAATCCAGTTCAGAAACTCAATAGTCTCATCAATTTCGCTTTTATCCAGAAAAGCCCTTGCCGCATTCAACTCACCAATCACTTCGCGCACTTTGGCGCGCATTGCCGGCCAGTCTTCGACCACGACCCTGTTATCCTCAAGAACACGCTCAAAGCTACGATGAAGTTCTCCCAGAACAGCCGGATCTGTCTGTCTGTCTATTTCAATAAAAATGGCTGCTTCAACCGAAACGGATTGCGCATTACTGCTGCCGCGAGGCAGTATTTCAGTAACATGGCCGGCTTCATCACGGGTTACACACAAACTGCCCATGTGAATAACCAGGTGAGATACCAAACCTAAACGGTTAATCACCATCCGCAGAGAATCAACCAGAAATGGCATATCATCCATAATGATTTCAACTACGGTATGAGTTGTTTGCCAACCGTGACGCTCAAACTCGGGATTATAAATACGGATTTTGGTTTCATGAGGCTTGCGTTGCTGGATCAGCGACCAATAATTAACCGCAGCACCATATAAGTCATCAATATCCCATTCAGAAAGGTCTTCCATGGCAACAGTACTGAAGAACTGACGCACGAATTGAGTGCATAAATGAGCTTGATCCGGACTCATTTTCTGGTTTAGTTTATTAACCACTGCCTCAATGACTAAATCTTTACCTTCTTCGAATTTATATGACATTCAAGTACCTCAATTAGGCCCAAATAATTTGGGGCGAATTATATACCTATCTCAGCAAATTTAGCGAGAACTTAGCTGGCTAATATTACGTTTTTTTTATCAGGCGATATAAACCCGGGTATCGCATTTTACCCAGTCCGCTAATTCAATGATGTCGCTATTGCGCATGCGGATACATCCCCGAGATCCTGGTTTGCCTAATTCTGTTGTATCAGGCGTACCGTGAATGTAAATGTAACGCTTTAAACTATCTACTTCGCCGCCTTTATTCTGTCCGTGTTCCAGACCGTCCAATTGTAAAATCCGGGTCAAGATCCAGTCCCTGTCAGGATTAGCTGCCGCCAGTTCCGGGCTATAAATTTCACCTGTCCATTGCCGCGAGACAAAAACACTGTTAATGGCAGACTCAAGGCCTATACGTGAATAAATGCGATGCCAGCCGCGAGGCGTCTTTTCACTGCCCTTCTGCTCACCCATACCATTCTTGCCGGTTGAAACTGCGTAGGATTTGTAGATTTTATCCTGGGCAAAACAATGCATACGCTGCGTAGTGGAGCAGATAAAAATAAATTGCGATTGTTTGCGTTTATTTGTCATTTTATTGCAACCGTTTTAGTGTTTACAAATTCCAATATCCCTTCACGTGACAGCTCGCGCCCATGTCCGGAACATTTTATGCCCCCAAAAGGCACGCGCGGATCTGAAGCAACAAACGAATTCACAAAGCAGGTTCCGGCTTCAACAAGATTGGCTGCAATGTATTCCCCATGCGCGATGTCACTGGTAAAAACTGCCGCACCTAATCCATACCGGCTCAGATTAGCCAGCTCAATAGCCTGTTGTTCATTGCCGGCACGGATAATCACAATTACCGGTCCAAATAATTCCTGATCAAATGCCGGGATACCAGGTTTTACATTTAATAATAAAGTAGGCGGGTAATAATATCCTTCACCAGAAGGAATTTCGCCGCCGCAAACTAACTCCGCACCCTGAGATACACTCTCAACTACCTGCTGATGAAGCTTATCTCTTAAATCCTTACGGGCCATAGGTCCTATGGCGGAGCTATCTGACGCAGGATCAGACGGGATATAATTAGCCATCAGGGCGGTTATACGCTTAACCAATTGATCGTGGATATTCTCGTCTACAATAATGCGTTTAGCGGCGATGCAAACCTGTCCGCAATTATTTAATCTGGATGTGACAATTGCATTTGCAGCCTGCTCTATGTCAGCATCATGCAATATAATATAAGGGTCATTCCCGCCCAACTCCAAAACGGCTTTTTTCAGATTTGCAGCCGCCAGACTGCCTACCAGCCGTCCTGTTTGCTCGCTTCCGGTAAAACTGAGCGCTTTCACAGTATCGTGGGCAATAACTGTTGCTGCCTGATCATTATTTATAATCAAATGTTGAAAAATATGCGGCGGGAAGCCTGCATCAATAAATAATTGCATAATGGCATCACCAGCCCCCAGAGATATTGGCGCATGTTTTAATAACGCCGCATTCCCCGCCATTATAGTAGGTGCGGCAAAGCGAAATACCTGCCAAAATGGATAGTTCCAGGGCATAATAGCAAAAATAACCCCAAGCGGTCGATAGGTAACCAGTGTTTTAGCCATATTAGTTGCAATAGATCTTGGTTCTAAATACTGTTCCGCATGTTCTGCATAATGCCGGCATACCCAGGCACATTTTTCAATTTCCGCCCTGGATTGAGTAACAGGTTTTCCCATTTCGCGGGTAATGATTAATCCAAGTTCATCTCGTTTCCTGATCAACAAATCAGCCAAAGCAAGCATTAATCGGCTGCGATGTGCGAAATCGGTTTTTTTCCAGCTATTAAATGTTTTATCAGCTTGCAGAAGCGCTTGATCTAACGCGCTTTGATTCATAACCTCGTATGTTTGTAAAACTTCCTCGGTAGCCGGATTAATTGTTTGGTAGTTCATAATTCAGGTTCGGGTGATTAAAATATTAATTGATTATATACCATCATTAGAAAAACACATCTTTTCAATTAAAAGGCGCGGACTGGATTGTTTTTACTCAACGTCACTAAATTTTAATCGCAGTATATAATTTAACTGCTGAATAAAATCTTGTTGGGTCAAAACGACCCAACCTACAGATATATTCAGTAAGCCTTTTTAATTTTATTTAAGTATTGATTCTTGCGTATCTCATTCAATTATTGTTACTATTTTGTAATCGTATAACTATGCAATTATGCAATTACTTATGCATAAGACTTATTTGCATTACTGCAGGATAAAAAATGACGGATAAAAAAACAGGTTATCACCCATTACGCTATCTGTTCGCTTGGGGGGTGCATGTTTTTACTGCCAGTGCTGCCTGTGCTGGTTTAATGACTCTGGTCGAAATTTACCAACATAATTATCTCTATGCCCTTTGGTTTATGGCTATAGCAGTAATTATTGACGCAGTTGACGGCACACTGGCCAGGCTCGTTGGGGTAAAGGTTGTATTGCCTAAAATGGATGGCGCGCTGCTTGATAATATTGTCGACTACTTAAATTATGTTATCACGCCCTGCTTCTTTCTGTTTGTAAAAACAGAGATGCTGCCTTCATCTTTAGCCTTACCAATTATTATGGCCATTATCATCACCTCTGCCTATCAATTTTGCCAGGAAGACGCCAAAACACCGGATCATTTCTTTAAAGGATTTCCCTGTTACTGGAATATTGCTGTTTTCTATATGTTTATATTTGATACTTCCATGCAAACCAATGCAATCATACTGTCTGCCCTGTGCGTTTTGATCTTTATCCCCATAAAATATGTTTATCCCTCACGTCTGGATTATTTAACAGAGTCAAAATCCCTTAAATTGCTTATGCATGTCTTTTCAATAACCTATGGCGTATGTTCTGCAATCGTTTTATGGAGCTACCCTGCCAGTAATGCTGTTTGTATGGCTTTATCGCTTGGTTATATTGTAATGTATCTTGCATTGAGTTTTTATCGAACTTATTCGCCACTGCTGATATCGAAAATTGCAGCATATAAAGAGTAAAAAGCTATTTCACTTTGACTTTAAAATTATTAGAATAGCCAAAAAATTATTAAGTTAAGGGTCTTATGTCTATTGCTAAAAAAATTATTCCTTTTTCGGCCGCCATGCTTTTGGCTGCCAATTGTCAAGCTAATTCTTTTCCTCGCGGCTGCGAGGTAACTGGTTTTGGCTACAATGGAACAAATCTGGTCGTCAATGATCATGGTGATCAAGCGTTTTATTTAATCCAGAACCGTACTAACAGAACCATTGAACTGCAGCGGGTTGAAACACGTGATGTCTTTATGAGTCCTCCCCTGACAGCCAAACTGCAGCCAGCCAACTGGGCAGCTTTTGCTTCTGATGTGGAAAATCAGCATTTTCAATGTTTTTATATTCAGGAAGAAAATACTGAAAAAGTTGATTGCCGGGAAGTTTTAGATGTGTGCCAATACCCGCGCGCCAAATTTGCATTAAGCAACATGGGTAATTATTGGGTTTCAACCAATAAAACTCAACGGCAAGTGATCAACGATGCAGCTTCAAAAGGGATCTATTTACGCTGGTAATTTTTTGAGAAGTGTAAATAAAGATCGCATTTTTCTCTTTACAGGCGCAATTAGCGCCTGTATCACTATCTGGGGAATTTTAAACTTATTGTTAAAAATTATTAAGGATCTGAATTATGGCAAAAACTCCGTCTACAATGATATCACTTGGCACAGAAGCGCCAGACTTTTGTCTGTCAGATGTGGTTACTGGTAAAACTGTTTCGTTAAGCAAGAAAAATACGTATAAATCTACGGTCATTATGTTTATTTGTAACCATTGTCCTTATGTAAAGCATGTTATCGATCAACTTCCAAAACTTGCTGCGGATTATTCAGATAAGGGTGTTAATTTTATTGCAATTAGTTCTAATGATGTAGAAAACTATCCCGAGGATTCGCCTGAAAAAATGAAGTTACTAGCGGAATCACATGGGTTTGGCTTTCCTTATCTCTTTGATAGCTCTCAGGAAGTCGCTAAAGCTTATCATGCTGCTTGTACGCCAGACTTCTTTATTTATGATTCAGAACTTCGATTGGCCTATCGTGGACAATTGGATGACTCCCGGCCCGGCAATGCGATCCCCGTGACTGGAGACTCGATACGTCAGGCATTAGATGCGTTACTGAGTGGGCAGGCTGTTTCCAGCGACCAGAAGCCGAGTATAGGTTGTAATATTAAATGGAAAGAATAAAGCGGTATTGTGAATTTTCAATCATTTTTCAGGCTTGGAGTGCTTGAGAAAAAAAGCTTGTTGGGTCAAACGACCCAACCTACAAACGGGATGAACTTTTACTTGGAAGAAACAATCTGAACTTGCAGCTTGGCAATAACATCGCTGTGAACGTGAATTTCAACAACATAATCGCCGATAGAGTGAATTGGGCCCTGCGGCATTACGATTTCACGCTTGCTGACTTCGATTGATTTTTCTTTCAATGCTTCTTTAATTTCACTGGCACTGACAGAGCCATACAGTTTACCTTCGTCACTGGCCATTGCAGCGATAGTAACTGTTGTATCGTTCAGTTTTGCAGCTCTTTGTTCTGCTGTTGCAAGATTTTGTTGCGCTTTCTTTTCAAGATCAGCACGACGCTCTTCAAACAGTTTAATATTTTCAGGCGTTGCGAAAACTGCTTTGCTTTGTGGAATCAGGAAATTACGGCCATAACCTGGTTTAACATCAACTTTGTCACCCAGACTTCCCAAGTTTCTCACTTTTTCCAATAAAATTACTTGCATTTCTTCACCTCTTTTTTATTCCGCTGCCTTGGCAGGCAAGCGTAATCTGAAATTAACCAAACTATCCAATGACCCCAGGAAGACATAAACCGGAAGCATAATCTGAGGCACAACAATCAGTGGTGCAAACAACAGAACAATAGAGACTAATCTCCGCTGTTTTAATATGCTAAAACCAAGGCTTAGACTTGCAGCCATAAAATAGGTAACAATCAAGGGCAGGCAACTCACGACAGCTGCATTTTTCTGCCAAATACCTGCCAGCACGCCTATCAGGAGAATAACGCCCAGTTTACTGGCACGAAAAGCCAGCATTTCTTTACGGAAACCTTCCGGATAAAAAAGCATCGATTGAACATAGCGAGCTAATAATAATGATGACAGAGCCGAAACAATGATACTGAAGACCTTGACTCCCAACATATAACTGGCAAGTGCGGGTTTATTTATTCCCGCCTCGCTTATTAGCTGAGATAAGGCATCGTCCTGTCCGGCATTACTAATAACACTCACAATAAATTGATATTGCTGTTCAATATACTGGGGTGCTGCCAGATGAATAAGAGCAATTGACGACAAACCAGCAAAAAGCATAACAGTTGTTGTTATTTTCCAGCTTTCTGTCGCCCTTAGCAGAATGGCTCCACTGTATACCAGCACAAGCGTAGATAAAATCACAGGCGCAGCCTGAAACATATCGACAGTCATGCCTGCGGCAATCAATGTTGAAACTGCAGAAACAATTGTCAGCCTAGCGCCAAAGTACCAACCACGACGCAAAGTGACAAGCGCTGCTATAGCCAGCGAAACCCAGGCTCCTAAAGGCACAAAAGCCAGAACTGCAGTTACAAAAAGAGCGTACCTCTCATTCTGCAGCAAATACTGGCTTTGTCTGTGCAAAAAATTGCTCATTGCTAATGGATCTTAACGGTGGCTATCGCAATAAGGCAATAATCCCAGGAAACGCGCCCGTTTAATCGCTAATGCCAATTGGCGTTGGTGACGGGTCTGAGTTCCTGTAATTCTGCTTGGAACGATTTTACCGGTTTCAGTAATATATTCTCTTAAAGTTGCGATATCTTTGTAATCAATCGCAGCTGAATCTTCACCACTGAAACGCATTTTTTTACGACGAAAATGAGATGACATTCATAAACTCCTTAAGCTGCTCTGGTATCTTTATCTTTTTCTTTCTTCATTAACTGAGACTCGCCTGTGATAGCGTGCTTTTGGCTAATGATCAGATTTCTAAGAATTGCATCATTGAATTTAAAAGCATTTTTTATCTCGTTAAGAGCGTCTTGATTACATTCAATGTTCAGCAGAATATAATGTGCTTTATGAAGGTCTTTGATTGGATAGGCCAATTGACGGCGTCCCCAGTCTTCTTTACGGTGAATTTGACCGTCATGCTTGGTAATAATACCTTCATAACGCTCAACCATTGCAGGTACTTGCTCACTCTGATCGGGGTGAACAAGAAACACTATTTCATAATGTCTCATGGATTCTCCTTGTGGATTAAAGCCTTCTTTATTCTAATAAAGTAAGGCAAGGTTTTTTAAAAACGCCACAGTTTAACGTATTTTGCCTATTCAAGCAAATCATTATACACGTGTTCTAAAATTGCCATTAAAACCATTGCAATTAATACGGTCTTGCGATATAACTCACTAAAAAAAAAGAGATTTTCCATGGATATTGTTAATGTAGCTTTTGAAGAACCGTTGGTAATCCGTATAAATGATGAAATTGTTCAGGTTATTGCTTTCAAAACCCTTGAACATGGCAATATCAAATTTGGTGTAGAAGCGCCGCGCTCCATAAAAGTACACCGTGAAGAAATTTATCAAGCCATAAAACAGAAAGAGCAGGAAGCTGAAACTGCCTGACTCAAAGAGAATCAGGGATGATTTTAATGAGTTCGGACCATACCAAAACCGTATTATATCTATTTGCGGTTGTGCTATTAATATCAATTGCCTGTCTGGCAGTTAATCACTATGTTTATCAATTTCCTGGAAATAATTATTTACCGGAAGCCGGGCTATCAGCCGGGATTGTTTTATTGTTATGCGTTTTAGGCGCTAAAGTCCTTTTTACCAGTAATAATCATTATCTTATACAACTCACAACTATTTTGTGCATTTATTATTCGACTCTGATAAGCATTATTCTGCTCACCAATGCTGTGCAATATACACCTTTCGCCCCTATTGATCCGTTTTTGATAGCAATAGGCTCAAAAATCGGCATCGATATGACAGCAATCGTATACTGGACCACAAACCATGATTTGTTGAAAAGAGTACTGAGTGCCGCTTATGACTCTTTACCGCTTCAACTCACGCTTGTGCCGGTCGCGCTGGCTCTCATACAACGTCCGGAACGGGTACAGGAGTTCTGTTGTCTGGTGCTTATCAGTGCGATTATCGGATTTAGTTTTTATTATTTTTTTCCAACGACAGCTCCTGCCAGTAATATGGCAAGTTCTCTATTCAGCATTGAACAATATGCGACAGGGATTAAATTTCATGAAATACATAACTACATTCAGCCTTCAACGTTGGCCGGCGGCTTAATTGCCTTACCGTCATTTCATATTATATGGGCCTGGTTTTGTACCTATCTTGTGCGGGATTATGCCATTTTATTCGCAATCCTGTTGACAACAAACAGTGTATTAGCTTTTTCTTGCGTGCTTTTAGGTTGGCATTATCCGGTAGATATTTTTGGGAGCATACTGATCATTATTTTTACCCATCGGATTTATCAGCGCTATTTTAATGCAACTGCTATTACCAATGTTATTTAAACTGCTGTTGGGTCAAACGACCCATAGCCTTCAAGGCCGCATATGGGCTGCAGCCTTTTTTCATAGAAGTAACTTAGGGTTAAATTATAGTCAATTATGCAGCAGATTTAAATGAAAACCAAGATCCAATAAATAAATCATAAATAATTTGTGAATCAATAAATGATCTAAGGCATAAAGCTGGAAGCTTCTAGCGTAGGTTCATCAATTTGAGTAACGATTTGCCTGGTCTTAATAGCATCGATTTCTTCAAGTGACGTTCTGTGCTTAAATCCACAATATCGATCATCAAACCCAAGCGCTCTAACTTCCTCATTTTCAATAGGCTTAAAGCCTAATCTTTTCTCATAAAGGCCTTTAGCATCTGAATTAAATACACGGGTCAGAATATAAAATTCAGTATCTGCTGGGTAATGAGATAATACACATTCCATGAGATGCCGGCCAATTCCTGTTCCGCGCAATTGAACTCCCGCTTGTGCAATATACACAACCGGTTTACTATCAACCAGTTTTTCATTGAAATGAACAAAACCAATTCTATTCTTAACTCCATTGACTGTTTCATAGGCCATAAAGGCATGCATTTTCTCAGCAGGATCTTTCCATTCCTGCATCGCTCCTAAAGAAGCAGCGACCGAATAATGATAAAGGGGATCGTTGTATAGCTCGTTATTTGTGTTGGAAAGAGCTTGTTCAACAAATTCTTTTTTTCTAGTCTTGATATCCTCTGCTAAATCAGGTTTTTCTTTATATGAATCATAAACAGCATTTCTGTAGAGACCATACAAGCTCAAAGCTGCAAGATTAACCTTGCCCTTGCATACTGTTTTCTCTGGAATAAAGTCTAAATAGTCATATGAAATGGTAATCGGGCTATCGGAATACTTAATGGGCATGGCAATTCCTTAATATTTAACTTATTTTTAATGGTATAATGTTATTTTTAATTCTTGCGTGCTAGGCAAAAATTGTTAACGGCAAAATATTAACTTCAAACTCCAGAAAATGCGGCATCAAAGTTGGCAAGTAATGAGTACCATTCTATACCTCAATATCCTGAGTAATACATCGGTAAAATACCGACCGACTGACTTTCATCGTTTCGCAGATTTTTTTTACCGACATTTTTCCTGCGTGTCGTAATGCAAATTATGGCCGCTGCTTTATCAGGGGTAAGTGCCTTCGGTCTTTCTCCCTTTCGACCCTGCTGTTTTGCTGAATCGAGTCCTGCTTTTACTCGTTCACGTATTAATTCACGTTCCATTTCAGAAAAAGCGGCGCAGATATTAAAAAGCAGCATGCCAATATGATTGGAGGTATCTATATTATTTTCAAGCGATACAAATTCAATACCGGTTTCTTTAAATTCGTTTATTAACTCGACTAATTTCATCATGCGCCGGCCCAGCCTATCTAAACGGACAACACAAAGTGTGTCTCCTCGCCGTAACTTTCCCATCAATGCTTTTAACTGAGGTCTATCATCTTTTGCGCCTGAAATTTTTTCCTGAAAAATTTCATCACAACCAACTGCAAGCAGTTTTTGAATTGCACATCCAGGCTTTGTTCATTCTTTGACACACGAGCATAACCAAACTTCAATCTAACCTCCTGGCATTAAAATCTATTCCAAAAATATAAACTATCGGGTACTTTGGCACGTTTTGTTATGGAACTAGTTTTGGAACGGAATTCTCACTTGATTTGCCCTAAAAAGCAATACTAAGTTTTTATGCCCCAAAAACACCTGTTTTTGGGACAATTCCGGAGTCCTCCATGTCGTCGATTGAAAAAACCGCTTACCCCCGTTTTCCAAAAAAGAGAAAAATAAAGCCAGACGAGTTAAACAGCTACTCATTACGCAATGATGAGGCCAACATGATTAACCTTGCTGCAAACACCGACAAGTCGCGGTTAATGCAGTCATTGAACAATTAGTGCAAGCCAGTTATGAGCTGCCCAGCTTTTATAGGCTCAGCCGCCTTGTCCGTCATATGCGCCATAGCGTTAATAACAAAATTTTTCGTGAAACCATGAAAAAGATAATGGATTCAAACCAGTCCGATATATTTAATAATTTTTTAAAATTATAAGACTGCTTAATCGACATGATGTCAATCCGGTCAAATCTGAGACACTTGGTGATGATTATCTAGCGTCATCTGGTCTTCAAGTTGCGATTTTAGATCGATAAAATCGTTTGTTCTTACTTTACATAATGCTGCCATGGCATTCAAATCCAACTTCGTGCCAACGCCCCAACCGTCCGCCTCCCCGCCCCGCGCCCAAGTCCAGCCGCCCTTATATATAGCAAAATCAACCGACAACTTAGAACCAACACTAAACCAATTTTCATACTTTTTAGTTATCAAATTATAAAACTGCTTTGATGATTTAGGCTGCGAGGTAAATTTTGGCACAAAATAAAAAGGTTCATCAGAGCAGTACTCATAGACAACATGCATAGGAAAAAGATTTTCGGCACTACCTACACCTCTTCGCCACTGATTTTCTATGACTTCCCGATTTTTAGCTCCTGGCACGTAGATTAAATCTACTTGCGTTTGCAGTTCTTTAATGATGGTATTTTCGAAATCAAAATGCTGTTCAGTGATTGTTTTTGCATTAAGCCTATAAGTGACTCCGTCCGTGTTCACTTTGTTGTATTGAGCATACAATCGTGCGAATACCTTTTTGCCTTCTTCATCCTGAGGGATGCTCGCAATCATTGCTGCCCACATGTGTTTATCCAGAGCCCACAGTGCGTATATAAAGCCACTTATGTTCTCAAATTCTCGCCCAGAACAATCGGTCACTTTGCCCCGTTTAAACATTAAATTTATGTCCTGCTTTAACATCGCTTTAACCGCATCATGTTCCCCGCGGGTCACATGATGCAAAAATTTACGAACACCAATCACCGGTTTAAAAAAAGCCAAATGATATTTTGATGTCTGAGCCAAGTTCACTAAATCACGGTTAGATAAATTTTGAGCGTTTACAATTTTAAGTTTAAGTTCTGGTGGTAATTCATCAAAAGTCTCGGATTTGGATTGCATACTTTCACCTTAATTCTATTCACTCGGATAATTTAAAAATGAAGTATATGTGAATTAATTAAAAAAAATAGATCCATTTGATTTTAAATTGACCATATAAAGAGAGTGCTCAGAAATATCGATTAAAGCAGAAGAACACCTACAAGAGGATTGCCGTAACTCACGCAATAGATATTTTGGTCAGCTTTTTCAAGCAGATGATACGCCAACAAGTGAACAAGCGGAAGAGGTGCCCTCTGTTGCCCAAGTAGCTGGATAAGATAGAAAAAAGAACTTAGGAATTTTGTAGTGAACCTACGTTGAGATTTTTAGTGGTATCCCGCTTAGTGTTTTTAACTCTTGTGCAGCTAAAGCTGCATTAATATTTTTATAGCCTGACCAATACTTGGCTGCTAACCGGGTTAAACTTTCCTTACGTAACTCGGCCAATTGCTGATGGACTTCCATATAGATAGTTTTCCCCATATGCCCGACCTTAACGGGATCATTAATTACGCGCACGGATGTGCCTGGCGTAACAAAATCGTAGAGATATTCAATATCCTCAGGCATCATTCGTATACAACCGGCGCTTACCCTGGAACCAACACCGTCCTTGCGGTTAGTGCCATGGATAAGATAAGTAGGCCAACCAAGACGTAATACATGTCTGCCTAATGGATTTCCTGCGCCGGGAGGAAACTCGTTGGGAATAGGCGTACCATTCTTTGCGGCCTCCGCACGGACATTATCAGTCGGCCGCCATATCGGATCACGCTCTTTAGCCGTTACTTTAGTTGTACCAACCGGTGTATTCCACCCTTCCCTGCCGATCCCGACCGGCATGGTGATTACAGTATTATCACCCGGCACATAATAATAAAGCCGATATTCAGCGAGGTTAATGACCAACCCTTGTCTTGGGCCTTGCGGCAAAATATATTGTGACGGAATCACCAGCCTGGTACGCGGTAATAAAGGACGTAATGGATCCACCTGAGGGTTGGCGCTGACCATCTCATAATAACCCACATCATAACGTATCCCGACATCGCTTAAAGTTTCGCCTGGTTCAGGGTTGGTGTATTGCACTTCGCCCACTATATCGCCATGCTGAGGGATTACATAGGTAGCAGCATGGGTATTGCAGACCAGGAGGCAGGTATATATATACAGCGATAAACAAGATTTCAGCGACATGCGATAATCCAAAATTTTTGTTGTCTATCATAGTATTTTCAACGATACAGGGCAATCGTAATATTTAAAAACGCTCAAGGTGATAATGGGCGGTTTTCATTGAGTATATCTTTTTTCGCATTATTATTCCTGTTGCCAACCGGCCCAACATTACCAATCTACAATCAGTTTTCAGGCTTGGAGTGCTTGATAAAAAATCTTGTTGGGTCAAAACGACCCAACCTACAAAAATTGTCCGGCACAAAGAAAGTGAAGTACTCGGCATGGGAGAATTGAGTATCCTTAACTTAATAGCACTGAACCTGCGTTTACAAGCCGGCATCCACTTTAAAGCGATCGCCATATTGTGTTTCAAGCTGGGTAAACAGTTCATTCAGCTTATCTTTGCCAAACTGGCGGGCATAGTTCATAGGGCCGCCTCTGAACGGGGCGAATCCTGTGGCGAAAATCATTGCGCCATCAAGCAAATCACTATCAGCAACTACCCCCTCGCGCAGACAGGCGGCAGCCTCATTAACCATACGCAAGATTAAGCGATTGGCTATGTCTTTGCCCGGCTTTTCGATTTTCTCTTTTTTCTTCACCGGTTTGCCATTTTTATATTTGTAAAACCCTTCGCCGGTTTTGCGCCCTAATTTACCGGCTTTAACCATATCACGCAGGCGTTGCGGTATTGTGCCGCCGTAGTGTTTGGTCAGGTTTTCCGCTACAGCCAGGCAAACGTCCATACCTACTGTATCCGCAAGTTCCACCGGGCCCATAAACATACCAAATTTTTTAGCAGCTTCGTCAATCTCTTCACCTGAATAGCCTTCCTCAAGCAACTGAACACATTCCATCAGGTAAGGCATTAACACCCGGTTAACTAAAAATCCGGGACTCGATTTAACCGGCAATGGCAAACGGCCAATCTGATTAACAAAGGCGCATGAACGATCACCCACCTCTTTACTGGTTTTAGCGCTGCTGACCACTTCAACCAATTCCATTTTGGCAACAGGATTGAAATAGTGAATGCCAACCAGTCGGCCTGGCTCCTCCATTACAGCACTGATTTCATCCAGCGGGATACTTGAAGTGTTGGTAGCAATAATTGCGTCTTTACGCGCTTTCTGCTCGACCTGTTTCATTATTGATTGTTTCACTTCCAGGTTTTCAAACACTGCTTCAATGATAACGTCAGCTCGAGCGATACCATGCCCATCCGGATCAGGAATCAATCTATCCATTGCTGCCTGAATCAGCCGCGGCTCTTTCAGTTTCTTTTTGAATAGCGTGTAAGCACGGCCAATGGCTGGTGCAATCTGGGCATATGATTTATCCTGCAAGGTCACGCGTAAGCCGCGCAAAGCGCACCAGGCGGCAATATCGCCTCCCATTACTCCGGCACCAATTACATGAACATGCTGCGCTCTGAAATCGCTTGCCTTGGCAAAGTCCTTCATCTGCTCACGCAGCAGGAAAGCTCTAATCAGGTTTTTGGCGGTATCGCCCTGAGTAATAAGCTGTTCAACAGAATCTGCTTCTTTCAGATAAGCGCGCTCACCAACCCCGCCTTCTTTTTCCCATAAATCGATTACGGCATACGGTGCGGGATAATGTTCTTTTCGTACCCGTTTGGCTACGTTTGACCGCATCAATGACGCCAGCATTTTTCTTACGAAACCAAGATTAGTCAGAGACTGAATCATACCCGGTTTATGTTTTGCCGGTTTATTCAGTACAAACCAGGTTGCTGCACGTTTCAATTGGCGGACAGGTACCACATCATCGACTACGCCTAGCGCTTTCGCTTTTTTTGCCGCAAGCGCCGCGCCTGTCAGGATAACTTGCGATAACGCATTAAAGCCGCCAATCAATCTCGGCAGACGTACTGTCCCTCCCCAACCTGGATGAATACCTAGCAAAATTTCAGGCAGGCCTATCCGCGTGTCTTTGCTATCGCTTGCAACCCGGTAGTCACAGGCAAGCGCCAGCTCAAGCCCCCCGCCCATGCAGAAGCCGTCAATCATGGCGACTGTTGGAATAGTCAATGCCTCAAGGCGTGAAAATACCGTTTGCCCTTTCCGTAAAAACTCAACAGCCTGATCCGGAGTTGAAAATTGAGTAAACGTTTTAATGTCGGCGCCTGCGATAAAGCCCTTCTTTTTCGCAGAATAAATTACCAGTCCTTTTACGTTTGTCTGCTTCGCAATATCCTGCAACAGGCTGTTTAATTCATCGAGGACATCAGCATTGATTGCATTTACTTCCATGTCCTGACGATCAATGGCTAACCAGATGATTTGTTGTTCGTCAGTCTGTATATTCCAATGTTTGTAGGTACTCATTATGCTTTCACCTCTGTCACTCTTTCCAGATACATGGCGCCGCCCTGCCCGCCTCCAATACATATTGCCGCCATACCATGGCTGCCGTTAGTCTGCTTTAAGGATTCCAGAACATGCAATACAATCCGTGCCCCGCTCGCACCAATTGGGTGTCCGGCAGCAATTGCACCGCCGTCTTTATTTAACTGCGCAAGTGATGGCGCTCCTAAAGGCTGTTTCAGGCCCAGTTGCTTCACACAATATTCTTCATCATTCCACGCAGCCAGACAACCGAGTACCTGAGCAGCAAATGCCTCATTAATTTCCCAGCAATCAAAATCAGCTGGTTTCATATGGTGGCGTTGCATGATGGGCGTTGCAGCATGGACAGGCCCCAAGCCCATTTGCGACGGATCCAGCGCGGACCATTGAGAATCAACAATACGCCCCAACACGGGTAAATTGTATTTTTTAACCGCATCAGCGCTGGCCAGAATAAGTAAACAGGCTCCGTCGGTAATTTGTGAGCTGTTACCGGCTGTAACCATACCGTATTTGCGATCAAAAAATGGCTTTAGTTTCGCCAGCTTTTCAATCGAAGAATCCGGACGAATACCGTCGTCCTGAGTATATACCCGGCCTTTAGCATCGATCATCGGAACAACTTCTGTCATCCGTCCTTCTTCAAAAGCACGGGCAAGACGCTGATGACTTTCACTGGCAAAGGCATCCAGCTGTTCACGCGTCAAGCCAAAACGGAAAGCCACTTTTTCAGCAGTCTGCCCCATATTCATCCCGACTATAGGATCAGTCAGCCCACGCAGCAAAGCAATTACGGGCGCCAGATACGACGGCCGGAACTGGGTCAGTAAACCTGCCCGCTGGCCAAAACTTTTAGCGCTAAACCATTTGCCGAGCCAGGAGGCCATTTTTTGATTAAACAGCAGGGGAGCATGACTCATGGCATCGGTACCGCCGGCCAGTATCAAATCGCTACGGCCAGAGGCAATCTGCAGGGCAGCGTTATCAATTGCCTGCATACCGGAGGCGCAATTCCGCATGACAGTAAACGCAGGCACCTGATCGCCGCATCCAAGGCGTAAGGCAATAACCCGGGCAATATTCGCTTCATCGGGGCCAGGCATCGCTGAACCTATGATTACCTCATCCAGGGCGTCAGGTGAAAAAGGCTGGCGATTCAATAAAGGAGTCCCGGCAGCAACAGCCAAATCAGAGGCACTGAAGAGCCCTACGTCTTTTGCTTTCAAAAACGGAGTCCTGCTGCCATCCACGACATACACATCCCGGTTGCCCAAATTCGATTTTTGCTTCATCTGTCCTCCTGCTCTGACATTGCAATATCAATTTATTTGATCTATTGGATATAGAAGATAGCAGTATTCGTAACTATTTGGAAATTCTAATAATTAATTTATTAAATATTTTTTTGAAAATAGTGTTGACGTCCTCTGAATACCTGATATACTTCGCCTCCATTGACCGGAGAGATGGCCGAGTGGTCGAAGGCGCTCCCCTGCTAAGGGAGTATGGGAGAAATCCCATCGAGGGTTCGAATCCCTCTCTCTCCGCCAGTACACGCGCCCGTAGCTCAGTAGGATAGAGTATCTGGCTACGAACCAGGGGGTCGGAGGTTCGAATCCTTCCGGGCGCGCCATTACGTTGTAAGAAGCCTGCTTTATGCAGGCTTTTTTTTGCCTGCAGATTGGCTCGTTGCCACCCGCCTACAAAAAGTAGTTGTTATTGTGATCGGTTTTGATATAATCGCCAGCGGAAATTTTAAGGAAATAACAAGGAAATAACTATGAAGTCCAAAATAATAAAAAAAATCGTTGAAAGGAAAAAAGCCAATTTTCTAAAGCATAAATCCGGTAATCAATCAGCCAATGAAATTTGTCATCCATGTACTGCCTGTCATGGCTATTGCAGATTTTCAAGATAAAGGGATGGCGTGATGATACCAATTGATGAATTGCTTACTTACAGCAATACTAAAGTTACAAATCGCTATACGCAAGATTACCCGAACAATACGCTTTCTCCGGAAAGCGCACTAGCTGAGCTTTTAAAGTTTTTCTGGCTTTCTGAAAAACATAAAAATGAGCAATTTAACGTGCCGGATAACCCGGCACTTAATTTTGTCTGCTCCATACATCCTGAAATGAAAGAAATTGATGATTTATGGCATACATTTCTTTTATTTACCCAGGATTATATGGATTTTTGCGATCAATATTTTAAACACTATATCCACCATGTTCCCCTTGATAAAGAAAAAAACCTTGCGGCTATGGATGAAGAGAGTTATATAACAGAACTTCAGAATTATTTGTCGTATATATATGATAATCTGGGCGAGGATACTGTTGTAAAATGGTTTCATTGTAACTGATTTAGCCTCTTCCGCGTGAAAGTGCCTTCTCTTGTACTGTCATTCCGGCGAAATTAAGGAATCCATTTCTCAAGTTGGCTCCCTACCTTGTTTGATGGATGGATCCCCGCCTTCGCGGGGATGACATATTTCTTATACAGTCTGGGGATGCTGTCATTCCCGCGAAGGCGGGAATCCATTTCTCAAGTTGGCTCCTTACCTTGTTTGATGGATGGATTCCCGCCTTCGCGGGGATGACATATTTTCTTAACTTAATGACAGTGAAGGATAAGCCATCTCTTAAACGAGCTCTTTTTTCAGATAAACCAGATCATGCTCCAATAAATAATTTTTAACTTCTGCAATAATTAAAAAACCTTGTTTAACATAAAAATCGACCGCCTGAAAATCATAGGTATCAACATATAACTTTTTAATATTATTTTTATTGGCCTGCTCAGCAATCGTGTTAATAATCTCTGTTCCTAATTTTTGCCGGCGATAGCCTTCTTCCAGCCATAATATGTCTATATATAAAGCATCGCTATGTTGCCAGACGGAAGCGCCTCCAATAATGCAATGATTTTTGTCATCCCGAGCCAGCACATTAAATTGACTGGCTTTCTCATGCAAATAGCGCTTATTGAAATCAATAATTTTTTGTCTTAGAAAATCTACATTTGCATTATCAGGGTGGTAATCAACCTCAATGATCGTCCTGTTCATGGCAAACTCTTATTGTGCCTGTTTATAATTATTTTAGATGGCTTCGTCAGGTTATCTCAAGTGGAATATTATAATATGGAATTTTGGGCTTTACAGCCCATAGCCGTCAAATTATGGGCTATAAAAGCCATATCCGTTCGGCCTGAGGAAAATGCGGAGCATTTGTCTCGAAGGCTTGGCACTGTACCACAGGCTTCGAGACAGCGCTAAAGCGCTTCCTCAGCCCGAACGATGTTGTGAGATGTAGAAATTTAATTAACTTGACGGCTATGGGCTGTAAAGCCCAACTTAAATAGTAACAAATTAGTTGAGCGGTTAACGATTAGTTGCTATGGTATTGGCTTTTGCATGCCCTATTACTATGAATTGGACAATTAATTCAACCTTTCTGGACTGGTTGGCAGTAATCTATTGTGCCGGCTTTGTAATTTATTTGTTAATTGCAATTAATGTTTACCAGAAAATGGCTGGACGCAGTACGTTTGCGAATATGCCTTTGCAGGGTAAAAACATTAAGCTTATCGCTCTCTTATTATTTCAAACCATTATCTGGCCCGCAGTGTTAGTTAGCAAAACAAACCCGATTACCCTGCTTTCAGAACTGTTATTTAACCGTTATGGCGATCCCGGGCGGCGTTATATGGGATCAAAGGGGCTCAAAAATTTTGTTTATGACTGTATTTATGGCAAAAAACGATATCGTTCTTATCAACTAAAGCAGATCACCTGCGTTTTAGAGGATTGTAATGGTGATTATCAAAAATTGCGTCAGGTTTTCGGCAAGCGAACAGTTTATATGAATATATATTATGGAAAAAAGCGTAATAAATACTATTTGTGTGTTATTGCGGGACTTCAACCCACGGTTAAGGAAGGACAACAGGCCAGTAATTATGTTCTCGATGACGGTGATCTGCTTTCTGAATCTTTATTCATTAAGCGCGTTACCGGGATTAATAAACTGGCGGCAGAAACCATATTGGCTGATTTGGGAATCCATGCGCCGAACCTGGAACAATCATAAAAACTGTCTCATATATGCTATTATTTGTTTAGATAAGCCACAATTGGGTGGAGAAATTCAATGGCAAAAAAAGACAGCTTTTTGAATAGAGTTTACGATATGCTGGCAAATATAGCAGGTGATTCTGGATCTAAAAATCAAGACAAGGATCAAGATAACTTTATCGCAAGTTTACAGGAATTTTTTAATCAACTGATTAATCCACTCAACAAAAAAAAACCGGCTACTGAAGCCCCACCGCCTGGCATAGCAATTCATAATTCAGAGGAAAATGAAATAGCCGATGAATTACATGAAGAATATTCGAAGCTCGATGATGACAGAAAAGCTTTAAGTGAGAAATATAGCAATGAAGATCAGCCGATTTTTAACCAGCTTCAGATTGATACGCCGCAGATGATAAATAACCTTACCAAGGCAGAACATCAAGTCAAGTTGAATCAACTTACTATCGACAGTTTATTATCGCGAATACAAGAAGCCTCAGGACAAGCGCCGCCCGCAATGACACCGATATCTGCCAATACTGCTCCTGAGAATAAAAATTCAACCGCTCCGACACCCGCTCCAGGTGCGAAAGCATTAGCTGACTATGAAAAAAATCTCGCGAGTTTTAAAAATCACGTTGATTCTTTTGACGCTAAAACACAACATGGGCAGTCGCAAAAAAAATACTTCTCAGATGACATGGAACGCATGAAGCAAGATCTGGATAGCCATAGATCGCTTCACGCGGGCATAGCGAGATTGCAAGATGAACTGGCAACGACAAAGGACGCGCTTCAAGCAGCGCAAAATACAGCGAGCGCGCAAGAAGCAAGAATTCAGGAACTCAGCACACTTCTGGCTCAACACCTTCAGGCGAAAGGAATTAATTACATTAATAACCCTCCCGCAATGTCAGCAGCAAACAATACCATCAAAGTAAATGTCAACATCAATGCGATACCCGATCCGCATACACGGGACAACAAGGCTCAAGAGGCCAATACCCCTGCTTCTCAAGCAACTATGGAGGCAGAAACACCAAAGCCGAAATAATTTTGTTTATACCGTAACAGGAAGCGCTGCTGTATCTCTCGCATCCACCCCCTGCAAAATAGTTTGTAGCCGTTCCAATAATTGAATATCATTCGTTGAACCGGTTTTCATCTGTTCTATTTTGTCGCCGATATATGTCAGCATATCGATTTTGGTTTCTTTATCACTGCCAAATACACTTTCAGCTTTGGCGTGTAAGTTATTCAGCAGCTTGTCTTTATCGCTTATTTCACCTGCATTATGCAATTCTGTAATCAACTGAGTCAAATCATTGACTGACATATTTCTGACGTTGTAACTCCCTTCCAGTTGCTGCGGCTTGCCAGATTCAATCTGCACCGGAACAGGCTCAGGCTTACGGACTTGCAACGCATTTATTGCAAGGCCGGCTAATACAGGCAGTGCTTGAATTAACATAATTATTATCCTGGTTAGGTATCACAGCGTTTATAAGGCAAGATTTATGCCAAAATTTAGAAAGAAAATATTTATTCTTGTCAAGACTTACAATTTAATAGTTATCTGTTAGAATCCGTCCGTAGCTAATCTCTATTCCTGACTCTTCAAGTTGTGGATAACTTTTCGAAACCTTATTTTTCTACTCCAGAGTTTTTCCCTTTATTTCCAGCACAACCTGATATGTACTGCATTTTTACGCATCAGTTAAATGAATCATGCTATAGCACTTATCCCCAAAAACTGTGGATAACCTTGTGTATAGCTTGCGGTTTTCCTTATAAATAAACAGTTAATTAAAATGGCTTGGTAATGTACAGGTCTTCAGCATAGCGGTCTTTGGGGAGTGACGAAAAATAACCGGTTTTCATGCAGGCCAAAGTCAACAACATCTGTTGTTTAATAACAGGCGCTTTGCAAAATTTGTCATGCATCAGGTCACGCAGTAACCCCATACAAAAACTGGATGATTGAAACCATGGCGTAACAAAACGGCTTGCCGTCTGGTAAAAAGCCAGTTGCCGCTTTCTTCTTGCAGTATAATTTGATAGAGCCTCTTGTAATAACGGATATTTACTTAAGCACTCAAAAAGCACTAAAGCATCAATCAATCCCAAATTTGCACCCTGCCCCAGCTGTGGACTCATACCATGAGCTGCATCACCAATGACCACCACTCGATTATTGTGCCAGGGATACATGCACACATCGCTATATCGAGCAAAAGCGAAATCATTATGAGAATTAAACTGCGCGCACAAACTGGCTAATTTTGGCCAGATTGTCAGAACCTCTTGTTTCCACCTCTCAAATGGAGTCTGTTGCCAATGAGATAATCGGTCTTTATGGATACTCCAGAAAAAACTGACCAGGAGATTATTGTCCTGATGCCCCATTGGTAAGATGCCGGCCATAATTTCAGTATGCTTGTAAACTTGTTCAAGTACATTGCTGAAGCGCTGTTCCCGATCCTGGCCTATTGCCCATAAGGCACCCCATGGATAGGGTTTTACCCTTACTTTAAGACCCAAGTTGTCACGTAGTTGTGAACGCCAGCCATCAGCAATGACAACGCAATCATAAGGGCCGTGCTGTTGCCCATTGCGGTCAGTAAGAATAACCGCCTCTGCACCGTTATCAACAACAACAATTTCGCATGGATTAATGACCGTAACGTCAGCAGCCAACATTTTTTTATACATTTCTTCATAGAGTATAGCTCTATGCATACCCAAACCGGTATGATGACTTGCCAGTTCGCTGTATTTCAGATCAAGGACAGTTTTATTTTTATGATTGATACCGAGCAGCCTTGCAATTGGCACCCCTTTAGTAAGGAGTGTTTCTGCAAGTTGTAACTTATTGAGAACATGTAATCCAGCCGGCTGTAATAAAAAACCGGCACCGACAGGCTTTAAATTCTCTACCTTATCAAAAATAGTGACTTCTGCATCCAGTTGACGGGCAAATAAGGCCGCAGCCGGCCCTGCTATACCACAACCAACAATTGCAATTTTCATCATCTGCCAACCTATCCTGTCTGGTTATAGAGAAGTTTAGGTAATCCGACATTAGTTAACAAGATTTACCGGACAGTAATCGCAGCTGTTGCAGTGAGATTTACCTGTGTTGGCAGTAACAAATATCGTTCAAAGTTCAGAATAGCTTTATAAAGCGACTGCGCAGCTAACGGGCGATGGAAAAACCAGGTAGATTCAGGTCTTTGTTTCAACGCCTGTCGGGCGAGTTCAATCGATTTCGCTATTATTGCACTATCGCTACCCGGTCTTGTCGTTTGCAGCAAACCCAGAATTGAATGGATATGATGAGGTACTTTTGCCTTAATTATTTTCCCTCCTTCATCCTGAATATTGATGGTCTTGCCGGTTAATCCTAAATATCCCGTTTTGAAATCACCTTTTTGAATTCCATTAATTAATTGATGTTTAAGCGTTAATCGAATAGCTTTGGGTGTTAACGCACTTTCTGCCAAGGTGTTAAGATAGGTGTTATATACTTTAGCCTTGTCTGTTCCGGTTGGCCCTTCTATATCCGCATATATTGTCGCAAACCCGGCTTCTTTCAAAAAAGAAATGCAATCCTTTTTATCGTGACATACAACAATATCCCTGGAATCAATGACTGTGTGATTTTTTGGTGAGTCTATTGCTACTATACCTAACTTGATTAATCCAGGGCATCGCATTAAATCAAGTTTATAACCAGCTTTATCAAGAGCAGATAATATGCAAAACAGCTTGAACTTACCCCGATAAAGCAATTTGTCACGATTTTGACGTAATCCCAACAGGCTCATGGTAAGTATGGTGTTACCCAATTTAAATTTTACGAGGGCATTCATTTTCATAGTAAACTCAAGCCCTGAATGGGGTGAACTGCATTGGAATCCGTTGTTGTTCGGAAGGAATTCAAGAGTTGGTTGCTGTAATGCAATATCCAAAGCCGCTTCTGCAATCTGCTGTTTATCCAGTACAGTTTGCTTTAAATTTTTAAACTTTGAATACTCTACTTCATACAAACATGATTTCAATCCTTCCAATCCACCAATCATCTGTACATAATAGTTTGATTTTGGAAGCGACAGTTTTGAGCAAACTCTGCTGCAAGCGGCATCCTTATCTGCATTGGTTGTACCTGAGGCTACTACTGCCCACGGACTTGTCAAACTAATTGCCGACAAAATAAACGAGAATTGCTGCTCATTAATTAATTGCTTTTTCTTATTTATCAGCGTATTTCTACGAAAAATATAAAATTTTGTCATTTCCTTTCCTGTTTCCAAATTGAGTCATTTGCCTTTCAGGGTTAAGCAACCCTGATTATTTTCCATTAAATTTCCGCTAAAAAACTTTCTCCCAACACAACTGAGCACTACAAATAAGCGCTGATAAATCAACGTATGCACTTATTCACAATACCTGGAGCAAATATATATATGGAAATAACACTAGGTAGCCGCCATGGACACAACAAAGAAATTCCCTGCATTTTGACTCCATTACTATTAACACAGTTTAGCTTTTCCAAAATACCAACTACGCTAAAAGAAGCCACATGTTTTGGCATTTACAGCCAATATGCTTTTTCATATTACAGTCAGATCTAATTAATGGCAACACATTGCATTGAAATTTTAAATAACTCACTACAAAATATATTTTCAATTATTTTACATGCAGAACATTTTTTATCCTTCTATACTTAACATTGCAAAGAAATAGAAGTAAAACAAGGAGAAAATAATGAGAACACAAGCCATGTACTTTTCAAAAGTGCTCGGTGCAGCCGCAATTGGAGCTCTACTATCCGTGGGAATTGGCTATTCATCCATGTCGCATGCCGCTCAGGGCTGTGGATTTGGCTACCATATGACCGCGTTTGGACGCTGCGTACCTAACGAACCAGGCCCAAGAGCAACTATCATTCCAGGCCGGCCGGATTGCTGGCGCAATTACCTTGGCGAAGTACGTTGCTATAGATAATCCAGCTAAAGGCGGGTTTTACGGTATCACGCTAAACCCGCCTCTATCTTATCCCGCCCCATTCAAATTGACCTTATTGAAACCAATTTAAACAATAATTGTTGCTCGTGTTGAAATTTATACTATAATTCGCTCTCTTTTAAAATTCATACCCATATTTCGTTTATGAGAAATCGGGAGAGGTGTCCAACATGTTTAATAAAGAAATAAAGGCGATTAATGAAAAAATAAAAGACCGCCTTATAGAATTGCAGGCTATGCTCGAGAGTGTAGCTGATAAGAAGATAGCCGCATTCAGTGAAGAAATAAAAAATCATCTTGCGGATTTACAAAAATCACTGGAAGCTATAGTTAATCAAGGTTCAGATAATCTGAGCCAAATTGTTTCCAAAATTAAAGAGCAAACCGATCACATTACTGATAATCTCCGTGCACTCCAACAAGATACGGTAACATCTGCAAACGACTTGATAAACAAAACCCTGGATGAAGTAGCCAAGACACGTAATGACCTCCACCAAATGGTTTATAGCGCTCTGGCTGAATCATCACGTTGGCAGGGAATGATTACAGCAGCACAATCCCAACTGGCGCTTTGTAGCCGGGCAGCAAAACAGGAAGCGCTTTTTTCCTGTGGCAGCTCTTTTTTCAGTACCGTCGCTCGCCGTACTATGGGATATCTTGGTTATGGGAAAAAAGCTCAAAATTTAAGCGAAATTGCTATCACTCTATTAATCTGTTTATACAGCTGTTATAAACTTTCAGATAATAAAAACGTTAACTTCATGTCATTCACGATAGCGAGCCGATTGTTGGCTGGCGTTCTGCAGCCGCTGCTCAGGCAAGGCATGGTTATGAATAAATATCCAAATTATCACTTGGCATTATATCTGGCATCTTTTAATGCAGCGCTTCAAAGTTCCAATAGTGGTTGCTTATTATTCATGGGTCGAATTATCGGAAATTATCTGGGATTAAACGCAGGTCTGGAAGGTGGAGAAGCATTAAGCAATGCAATTTTGGGTAAAGAACCTGAAAATACAGCCTCCACCGCCAAGGTTTCGCCTTAATTATAATTATAACATAACTGCTTATCGTATAAAAATAAAATAAGTAGTTATGTCATGCCCTGCGATGTTAATCTGATTGCTTGCCCGATTCTATTCGCTCAAATCGTCCCAGCAAACGCTCGCGTAAGGGAATTTTGATGTCAGGACTGGCCTTATCAGGTGACCCTGCATTAAACGGCGGTTCCGGATCATATTCAATCGCAAGCTGTAATGTTTCAGCAGCCGCCTGCCCTGCCACTTTTGACGCGAGCAATAACGCCATATCAATACCCGCTGAAACGCCAGCTGCTGTCATTAACTTACCATCTTCAACAATACGTTGCGATACCGGTACTGCTCCCCAATGATTAAGTCGATCCATAACTGCCCAATGAGTGGTCGCGTGCTTATTCTGCAGAACCCCCGCGGCTCCCAGAATCAAACTGCCTGTACATACTGAAGTAGTCCATTGCGTATGTTGGTGAATCGTTTTAATCCATTGCAGAATTTCCGGCTCATGAGAAAGGCTGGTTGCACGTCCGCCACCGGGAACGACCAAAATATCGGTGCGCTTTATCTCTGACAGGCTATAGTCAGCAATCAGTTTCAACCCCAAACCATCCTGAACCTCGCCCGCTCGCTTTGCAGCACGCTGGACAATCGCACCCGGTAAACGCGCAAGCACCTCATGAGGGCCAATAATATCAAGGGTTGTCATCCCATCATAAAAAAGAAATGTAATGTGCATCAATATTCTCGTAATCAAGTCTGATTGACTCTATATCACCGCTATTCAATTAGCAATGATCTTGTTTTATGGGCTAATAATTGGAAAGTATGAAGATGCGTGTTTATATAAACACGCATAAAATTAAAATAAATGGGAAATCAACCAGATTAATATTAAAACACCCGCTGGAACACCTAATAACCATGCAATGATATATTTTAACATGTTAATCTCCTTATAAACTCTCTCCTGATTAATATACCACTTTTTAGTTAGTAAAAAACCATATAATTACTTATCAGTTTATAATTATAGACTATTTATATTTGCAATAAAAATTTATAAATATAACTTTTTGTTTATATGGTAATTTACAAAAAAAATCTTGCAATTAAAAAATCATGAACCATACTATTTTGTAACAATAATTTACACCCAATTAAAGGCGTAAGATTATTGTAATTTCAAGATCAACTAGAACAAGGAAGAGCTATGATGAACTCAGATATTTTTGAAGGAAAATGGGAAGAAGTTAAAGGCAAAATGAAACAAGCCTGGGGTAAATTGACAGACAATGATCTGAAAACAATCGAAGGCGAACACCAGGAAATTTACGGATTATTGCAAAAACATTATGGCTACACTCGCGATCAAGCTGAAAAAGCGGTAAAAGATTTTCGCGATAGATTGTAATATAGAAATAATATCGGGTCGAAACATCGACCCGATATCAACACACTCAGATTATGGCCCGGGGGCAACAACTACCGGAGCTGTACCGGGTGCTAGCAGGTTAAGTACCAGAAATACGATAAACATAACAATAAATATGAAAAAAAGTACTTTTGCAATTCCTGTAGCAGTTGAAGCGACACCCCTAAATCCAAATGCTCCCGCAACAATAGCTACAACAAGAAAAATTAGTGCCCAATATAACATAATCTCCTCCTTGTAATTAATGTTATTATTTAATAATAGCCCTAAAGATTGTTATTGTAAAATGTGGTCTATTGTCAAGAAATAATTAAACGACCCGACCTACAAGCGATGCGCTTTAATAATTTCTGCTTAACTTCAGGCCATTCCACCTGCAAAATACTAAACAAAATAGTATCGGTCAATCGACCTTCATGATCTTTCATATGACTACGCAGATACCCTTCCTGCTGAGCGCCAAGAGCAACAATCGCGTGGTATGAACGTTGATTTTCAGGATTGGTACCCATTTCTACGCGCAGGATATCCCACTGCTCAAAAGCCTGTTGTAACATAAGCAATTTTGCTTCCGGATTTACAATTGTATTCCATGCCTCTTTAATATACCAGCTAAACCCAAGAACCAGACGCTGGTGGGTTAAACTGATATCATAATAAGCGGTACAACCAAGTATTTTTTTGCTGCTCTTATCACGTACGACATAGGTAAGTTGCTCGCCGCTTGCCTGTTTTGCAAGACATTCATTAAACCAGTGTTCAAAGCCGGAACCTGCAGCGATAAGTGGCATATAGCGCCATAACTCAGGATTATCTGCGGCTTTTTGCAATGCATCTTTATGCTCAGACACGACAGGTTCCAATTGAATCGATGAACCTTGCATGGGTTGAATATTTAAAGCCATTTGTATGCTCAGACTTTGTTTGTATCCCAGTTAACCATATTAAAGAAAATATTTATATAAGAAACTGCATTGCACCCTACTCCTAAAGACTGTTTGTTAGCAGGGCGCAAAGAAAATTAGTTTGCTGGCTTCAATTTAGATAGCTCAGCTGCGAGGGATTTTTGTTGTACAGAACTAAGTTTCATTGCGACTTTCCCGCAATAAACCGGATTTGACATGACTAATCTGTTATTTAGGTAAATATTAAAATTGGCTTTCCAATTATAATCATTACTTAAGATTTCACCCACTAACAAATTTCCATCTTCATCATATTCTGGGTTTGTAATGATTCGGTTACCAGCTTCGCTTGCATAACTGGCACCTGAGCTGCCATCAATACTAAGGGAAAATATGTGATTTGCGCGATTATATTCAAGGTAAGTAAAGTGACCGTTAATATTTGCACTACAACCAACAACATTATAATCAGGGAATGCCATGCACGAAGAGCTGCCTAACAATGCAGCAAGAAATAAGTATTTTTTCATTTTAATTTTTCACCAATTTATAATTAATATCCTCCTTTTTATTATTCTTGCTTCCATGCAACAAACTGCCATAATGAATTATCCACATAGCATTCAATATGCATGCTAATTGTACATGATATTTTTGTCAAGGAGCCCATTAATACTCTTATGACTGTCGAATATAAACAAATAGCTCCGATTTTCGCTGCAACACCCTTTTCTGATATGCTTTAAGCAGAGCAATATTAATTATCCCTAACACAACCAGAACTACACCTGGCAAACTGTTTCCATAAGGAACTAATTTGAATGCAATCATCGGAGTAACGCCTCCTCCTAAACAAGCTGCCAATGAGTAAACTAAATTGGTAATAGAACATCTTATAGATAAGGGAAATATCTCAGTAATTAGTACCGGAGTTACAGCAAAAATACAGGCACAGGGAATTGCAATTAATATATGTGCCAGTAAAACCTGATAGAAACCTCCTGATGATATGACGCTAAAATAGGGCAAGCTAAATAAGGACATTGTAACGCATCCCATAAACACCGTTTTTGCTCGTCCTACATAATCAGAAATTAAGCCAAAAACAGGAATAAGTACAATAAGTAATGCCAGACTGAATGAATTAATAATAAATGATTCTGTATTATGCATGTGATTAATTGTACTTATGTGTATAGGCACATATATAAATATTAATATCGTGGTAGAAACTCCGAAGCAAACTAAAGAAAATACAACCAATGTATCGAAAGTTTGATATTTAAAAACCCTTAACGTTTCATATAATATATCATTAAATGCTTTTTTTTCAGATCTGGCATTGTCAATAATAAACTCAAGACTTTCTGGTAAAGAATTTCTAATCCAAAAACCTATAAGCATGGTCAGAAAAGCCAATATAAAAGCAAATCTCCATCCCCATTCAGGAAGGATATGTAAATCAACCAATTGAAGGATTAATGCGCCAAATAACGATGAAATTAGCACGCCAAAATTGACACCAAATGCCGCCCATGAACCATAATAACCTCTTTTTTTCTGATCACAACTTTCGATTAATAAAGCAATAGAACTGATATATTCACTGCCTACAGCAAATACCTGGATTAATCGGATGAAAAGCAAAAGAAAAACAGATATAACACCTATATGTGCATATGAGGGTAAAAGGCCAACAATAGTTGTACAAATACCCATAAGAAAAATACTAAGTGTCAAGATTTTTTTTCGACCGGCTTGATCAGCAAGAACCCCCCCTACTAAACTGCCAATGGGACGTAATATATAAGTAAGCAAAAATAAAAAGAAAATATCAGATAATTTGGAATTTGGCGGCAAAAACGTTTTGGTTAGATAAACGGAAAACAAACCCCAAATCACATAATCATACATTTCCAGGGCATTACCTATTGCCCCGGCAATAATAGTTCTTTTAGATACAGAAAGCATTAATCTACCTTTTTTGAAGGAATTGCTCCTGACCGAATTAATTCCTCATGAAAACCTAGAGAGCTGGGATCAGTAACTTTATCTAGAAAAATTACTCCATCCAAATGATCGAACTCATGTTGTACTACTCGCGCATGAAGATCTGAGACTTCCCTTTCAATTAAATTTCCATTGACATCGTATCCGCGATAACCAATCGATTTATAGCGGGGAACCTTTCCTCTGAGCTGACCCACACTTAAGCATCCTTCATATCCGTCTTCTATCATATCTGAAAGAGGTTCAAATGATGGATTAAATAACGCGGTAAAGGGGATTGGAGCCAGATCAGTGTATACAGGATGCTGCTCCATACCAAAAACTATTACTCGTTTGTTGATAGCAACTTGAGGAGCTGCAAGCCCTAAACCCTTTTCCTTTTCTAACACACTAAAAAGCATAGACTCTAACGAGCTCAACTCCTCAGAACCAAAAAGATCTTCTGAAATGGGCTTAGATATTATTCTGAGAAGGGGATTGCCTAACTGTATTATCGTTGCTCCCATAGTACCACCTATGATTATAAATTATTAACTACAAGTTTAAGAACAGAGCGAATATCAGGATCTGAAGCTTTTGAATTAAATTTATTTAATTGCGGTAAAGAGTGTCCATTACAATATTCTGCATATAAATTCAGAACAGAAGTACAAAAGTAATCACCAATATCAATTAAATTATAAATCTGTGCATCGTAGTGTTTTTTTAAATCAGTTTTATTTGATTCTGTTGCAAAAGAATATAAAAAACTGAATCCATCAATTTCTCTAAGTAAGCTCATGCCAAAACTAAAATGGTTAGCTGTTAATTTTATCTCTTTAATTTGATCTACAAATAGATTATCAGCATTAATATTATCCCAACATAGTAATGTATTTTTGCTCAACCCTTTTCTACTGAAGCAACGATCATGTTTCCACAATCCTTGCTGAATCAGATTATACTCAATGTGGGGCATGGATGAAAATGATACAAGTTCATTTGAAGGATTAATGATATTAATACTAAAATATGCTATGTCATAATGCCCTTTAATTTGTAAAAAAACGTTTTTAACATAACGCCGATGTTCAAATAAAATATCAGTGATATGTGGATGTAGAGAAACCATTTTTTCTTGCACTTGCTGACTACGAACTAACTTTAGTTTTTCTATCATTTTTAATTCCATTAAAACGCATGGCAGAATTTACAGAAATATCAACAATTTTCATCAACTCTTCTTTATCGGCTTTAATATGAGTAGCATCACGCACGCTGTCGATAATAAAATGAACTAATTCTTTAGGATCTTTTGTGAGTTCAAGTAATAATGTGCTTTTCATCAGGATATATTCAAATAAATCTGATTCAATCTGAATTATATTCTCTTGAGTAATATTACTTGGAATTTTGGTTTCCTCACCAAACAAAAGCCAGCCAGGAGAGACTTTAAGCCAGTTTGCTATTTTGTAAGTAACATCGATCTCTGGCAGGGCTTCACCTAATACATACCGCCTGGCCATTTGGTGAGAACAACCACAAACTTCCGCTAATGTACTAATTTTGACTCCAGCTTTAGACGCAGAAGAGATCAAATTAGCTTTTTTCATAAGCATGATTAATCGTTGCGAAAAACCCTGAACAAAATGTTCTCTTTCCAAACGGAATCTCCAATAATTTGTTAGGGGAAAGTATACATTTAAATATCAATAGCATCAACTTGTTCAAAAATATAGAACAAAAAATGAAATTATATTTTAAGTTGCATTTTTGTAACTTTTAGTTTAAGTTACAGTAACTTCAAATGGCCAAATCTATTTAAAGTTGCATATGAGTTACTGAACTAATAAGGAATATGGGTTATGAATAATAAAAATTACGAAACTGGAACCTCAACAAAACAATACCGATATAAACTAATTGCGCAACGTTTTAAATTACCCCACGGATTATGCGTCTTGGTAATAAAGGACAAACAAGAAGACATTATAATACATACAGCTGCAGCGCTAGTTTTTCGCGATGATGAAATGCTAAGCGATATGAGCCCACAAGATATCAGAAAAATTGGATATATCTTTGCTTGTGATTTCGAATCTATAGGAAAAAGTAAAGATACCGGCACCCCTGAGTTCAGCGAGCCTTGTTGTTGTCATCTCAGTACCTAAATCAAAACGTTCCAAGTATAGTGTAACCAGAACACGCAACATAATTATGGTTTAATTAAAATGCAGGTTGGGTCGTTTGACCCAACAAGAATGTTGCCAGCCAGTGAAACTTGATGCTGCGCCGGGTTTCCTATAATCTCGCCATTACATTTACAAAATTAGGAACATTCGGTGAGCCGACACCTACCACATCATTCCAAAATTGATTTTCAATAATACTTAACTCGCCATCCCAGTTAAAGGTAATAATATCCGCACCGACTCGGAGATTAAATGCCGAATCTGGCGGAGTTTTACCAGGCGGCGGATTGTCCACTGGCGTTGCGCCGCTGATGATTTGATGCGGCGGTGTAATTAAATTTAATGCCCTGCTAGTATTTAGCTGATTATTAAACGTATAAAAATACGGTGCGGCCAAACCAATCGGTCTGGGTACTCCATTATTTAACAAGTTCCGTGCCTGATTAACCAAAGTAAGCACGCCAGAGAATAAAGGAGTCGATTGGCTGGCACCGCCAGTCTGATAAAATGAACCGCCCTGGTAAATTACTAGCCCAGTATAATAATCTGCATCCATTGCTATATCTGGAATCGCACGGTTAGTATTGCCGACAATTCCATAACCGCCAGCTACAAAATTACTAATCGGAGCTTGCCAGGCAGGAAAAGCACGCCAGTTGCTGATTCCTCCCATACTGCCTGAGTAAGGATGGCCATTCCTATAATTACCCCATCCCGATTCAAACGCATAATTATGATTAGCGTCAACAAACAGGCTAGTGCCGGCTACTGCGGTAACGTAAGCAGAACTAACTGGATATTGGATAGAAGGCGTAACCCCAAAGCTGCTGCAAGTCCAACTACTATTATACGTTTGATCGCCACAATCACCAGCAGCAAAATTAAGGCTTAAACCCATTGCCGCAGCAGTCTGTAAAGTCGCATCCAAAGGTTCATTGTTTAAATCAAAATCATTATCCCAGCTATTGGATACCACATACGCATTAGAAAAACCCCCAATAGTAAACTGATTGTTAATAATGGTATCAATGGTCGTTGCCACTTGCGTGTTATCAACATCATCCGTCACAACTAAAACGATATTTGCCCCGGGAGCCGTTGTATGAGAAGCCTGTATATCAAGCGCTATTTCACCATCCCAACCACTACCAGAGCATGCCCCCGGGATATAAGGTTGGCCTTGATAATCCACTACAATAAAATTACTGGAATCCAATTGCGGCAGTGAGTTGGCTGTATTATAAATGTTCGCATCATTCATAATATCGGTTGGCGTTACTGTGGTACACCCATCAATAATCACTATCGTCTGTCCAGTACCATCGACAGGCTGGCCATTCACCGGCGTAACGCCAGCAAGATTATAGGCAGTTCGGATATTACTGCCAGTCATGCCCTGTAATGATGTTGTTGTGGGGATTGCTTGCGGAGTAAACGAATCCCAAACAAGATTAAGCGCCTCTACTTGTTTATTGCCTTGGGGTTTCCAGGGCTGCTTGAAGAGTTTAGGATGCGCATAAGGAATATTACTCAGATTGCTAATCCCCGCGATGTATTGCGCAATAGCAGGATCGATTTTCGGCTCAGAGACATTACCATAGACCGGTTTATTATTATAGGAATAATTATTAAGTTTCAGCTGCAATACCTGCTCAATCTGACTTGCTTTTGCAGTCACCTGTATCCTGGTATTTACCCTCCTGGTTGTCATGCCCCGGGCAATAAAATAATTTTCTACCTCATGCGCTGCTTTTGCTGCAGGAGCATAATTTGCCTCATATTCTTCCTTTGTTAAAAATTTTTGATAATTAGCGCTATGCGGATCGTATAACTCATTAACAAACTGATCGAGCTGTTTTTTATTCCTGAGTTTAAGCCAAACGGTAAAAGTAATTTCCTGTTGCGGGTTAATTGGTCCAAGCAACCTGGCCTGTTGTAAGCTCGATAACTCAATATTATGAAAATCGGTTTTTTTCATTACAGGCGCCGCATAAACTGAAAATATCGGCAGTAAACAGAAAACAATAGAAATTGTTTGACGAATAGCAAACATCAACTACCTCCAAAAGAATATACGCTATTAACCAACGTATAAGTAATAAACCCCAGCGTATCTCCAGTGCTTAATGAAAACACAAAGCCTCCCTGTGTTCCGGCAATTACTGTTGAGCTGTCTGGATTAACAAACAGGCTATATGCTGATTGACCATATGTTGTCCAACTACCGCCCCCGGTCAACGCAGTACTGGTATATACATATTCCGTTGCAGTTCCAACATATAAAGTATTTGCGGCAACATACACTGTTTTCACTGGGCTGGTATCAGGCTGACCATTAATCGCTGTCCAGCCAACACCATTATTTTGCGAAAAATAAACATTGCCGTCTGCACTGGCGATATACAACGCATTCAGCGTAGCAAAAACCCCATAAACCGCAACGCCCGGAGCAGGAGGCGCAGTTGATACACAACCGCTTCCATCCACAGCACAGATAAAAACCATACCTGATGCACTGGCGATATAAAGCTTATCCGACACATATAAACCATTTACAGCAAAGCCTGGAGCAGGCGCTGCAATCAATGACCAACTAGCGCCATTATTCAATGACGAATAAACGCCGCCATTAGCGGCGCCGGCATACAATACCGTTCCCGTTGCAACAACACTGTTAATCGCACTGCCGCCAGCAGGCGGAGTTAACGCCGCCCAACTTAAGCCATTATCTGCTGAATAATACACATTACCATTTTGCGCCCCAGCATAAAGAGTCGATTGCAACGCCTGATTCACCGTAATATTTAAAATATTCGCCGGACTTGGTTGGTAACATAAAAACGGACTGGGATTTCCATTAGGCCCCTGCTCGCACACTTGCGGCCCGCCCACTGCCTGAGATGATATTTGACTGCCAGAAACCTGCAAAGTAAGCAGACACGATTGCCGGGCGCCAAGAACAAACGGATTAGTACAATATTGCGGGCTTGTCATTTGTGCGATGCCATTTGCCGGAACCATCATCAGTGTGTGAGCCCGGGAAGATAGATTGGTCACAAGGTATTGAACAATAGCCGTGCCATTTGCAGGAACCTGGATCGTTGTGGGTGTAGTTGGCGTAAATGTAAATACTGGCGCTGAGTTTACATGGGAACAAAGTATTGTGGGCAGGAAATATATAAAGTAAAGCAAACGGGAATATAATCTATTCTTTTTCATTGCAAATCCTTTGCTGTGTTTACTTTCTTAATAAACTGGCGGGGAACGGGTTTAATATTCTATATTAAAAATTAATTTATTAACAATGAAAGGCTTTTGTAGCCTTGATTTCAAGCCGCTATCCAGCTTTATGATTATTATTCCAGCTTGTGTTTCTTTATATATTTGAATGCATAGACTATACTCACTCTGCAACACTAAATGGACTCATCAAAAGCTACAAAGCTGAGCAAGCACCAATGAGAAAAATAATGAAGGACTATGAATGGAAATACTAACCGACCTAAAAGCTATCCTGCATTCAAAACGCGCGAACATTTATTATTTGGAAAAGTGCCGTGTTATGCAAAAAGATGGTCGAGTGTTATATCTGACAGAAGCAAAAGACGAAAATCAATATTGGAACATCCCTATTGCTAACACAACATGCCTGTTACTCGGTACTGGGACGTCGATTACTCAAGCAGCAATGCGAATGCTAGCTCAAGCTGGTGTATTAGTTGGATTCTGTGGAGGCGGCGGCACACCTTTACTAATGGCTACTGAAATAGAATGGCTTACCCCTCAAAGTGAATACCGTCCTACAGAATATATGCAAGGATGGATGCAATTTTGGTTTGATGACCAAAAACGTTTATATGCTGCTAAAAAGTTTCAGAGATCTCGAATTGAATATCTAAAAACTCACTGGTCTAAAAGTCGGGATCTAACTGCAGAAGGTTTCAATTGTAATGAGTTAGAACAGGAGCTAACAATTTGCGAGACAAAAATCAAAAATGCCAAAGATGTTAACTTCCTGATGCAAGCAGAAGCAGAGCTAACAAAACAACTATATCGTTATGCTGCAAACCGAACAGAGTACGGCAAATTTAGCCGTGAACGAGAAGCCTCTGATAAAGCGAACACTTTTTTGAATCATGGCAACTATCTTGCCTATGGATTAGCCGCGACAACGTTATGGGTGCTCGGAATCCCTCACGGTTTCGCAGTAATGCACGGCAAAACCAGGCGTGGCGCATTGGTATTTGATGTAGCAGATTTAATTAAAGATACCCTGATTCTCCCCTGGGCTTTTATTTGCGCAAAAGAAAACCTCACAGAACAAGAGTTTCGCCAGCAGTGTTTACAAGCATTTACTGATCACAAAGCATTAGATTTTATGTTTGATCAGGTAAAAGCAATCGCCTTAAATACCAATTGGGAAACCGAAAATAACGGAGAAAATTCGCTATGATGGTTGTCTTCGTTTCACAATGCGAGAAAAAAGCACTTGCCAGAACTCGTCGTGTCCTGGATGCGTTTGCTGATCGCATAGGTGACAATACCTGGCAGACTGTGATTACTCAGGAGGGTTTACTTGCTGTTAAAAAACTGCTGCGTAAAACCGCCAGTAAGAATACGGCCGTGAGTTGCCATTGGATACGAAGTCGAGCAAGAACTGAGTTGGTTTGGGTGGTGGGAAATAAAAATAAGTTTAATCTGCGAGGTATTGTACCAGTGAATAGCACAACAGTACATAGAACGTTAAGAGACGATTTAGCTGATTGGCACTATTTACCTGTAATTCAATCGTTAGCATCTCTAGCAGCATTACTGCATGACTGGGGCAAAACAACTGCTCGTTTTCAAAAAAAATTGAGCATAAACTACAAAGGATCACAAGGTGATGCTTTACGACATGAATGGATATCCTGCTTGTTACTAAAAGCGTTTATTCAAGATGCGGATTCAGATCTAAACTGGCTCAATATGCTTGCTAATGGAGTGATTGATGAGTTAGTACTTGCACAAGTTGATTTAAAGAAAATTAAAAATCCGTTATCAAATTTGCCCCCTATTGCTCAAATGATAACATGGCTGATTGTTACTCACCATCGATTACCTTTACAAAAATGGAGCACGAAGGAATTATTAAACGAATGGAGCGGAGAGGAAGCTAATCATATTGAAGATATTTTGGCGCATATTTCTCACGATTGGGGTTATTGGAATAAACTAGCTAAAGATACACTCGAAGAATGTTTACATTTTCCATACGGTTTAATTACTAATTCTGGTCCTTGGCTTAAAGAAATTAAGCGTTGGGCAAAAAAACTAATTGAACAAAAATCACTTATTGACCAAATTATAGAAAAAGGCTGTTATCGTCCTATCCTTCATCATGCCCGACTTTGCTTAATGTTAGGCGATCATTATTTTTCATCTTTGTCATTACAAGACTCAGGTGTATGGCAAAGCCCCGTTGAGCTTATCGCTAATACTCAAAAAGATGGTTTGCCTAAACAAATGTTAGATCAACATCTTGTTGGTGTCTGTCACCAAACTAAACGTAATGCAATAAAATTGCCGCAATTAGAGCAAGGACTCCCTATTACGGATAATACTGCTCTCCTTAAAAAGAAAAGCCCCAAAGAATATAGCTGGCAGGATATAGCAGCAAATAAAATACGAGACTGGGCATCTTCACATAAAGAAAAAAAATGTGGTTTTTTTGCCGTCAATATGGCCAGCACTGGCTGTGGCAAAACTTTTGCCAATGCCAAGATGATGCTCGCACTTTCTGAAAATAATGGTGGTTTACGTTATATTCTGGCACTTGGTTTACGTACATTGACTCTACAAACAGGTAACGAATACCGAGAGCGTATTTTTCACCATTCAGATGGTAGTGACTTAGCAGTTCTTATTGGCTCAAAAGCCATTGTGGAGTTACATAATCAGGATAAAATAATACAGGAAAAAACTGTCGATAATCACGAGAAAGGTTCAGACTCTCGAGAAAGCCTGATCGAGGCAGAGAATGAGCTTTTTTATGATGGCAATATACCTGAAGACGGTTTGGATACTATCTTACCAGACAATAAAGCCCGTAAACTTCTCTATGCTCCAATTCTTGTATGTACAATTGACCACGTTATTGCTGCTACTGAAACCACAAGAGGTGGTCGTTACATTTTACCTTGCCTTCGATTAATGTCATCCGATTTGGTAATTGATGAAGTAGACGATTTTACAGATTCAGATGCGATTGCAATTGGCCGATTAATTCATTTGGCCGGCATGCTTGGACGTAAAGTAATGATTTCTTCTGCAACTATACCACCATCTCTAGCTGAGGGTTATTTTAACTGTTATCGGGAAGGTTGGCAGCTGTATACCAAAACACGCAATGCCCATACGACAATTGCGTGTGCCTGGATTGATGAATTCAATACAGTTGTTGTTAACAATGAAGAAGAGCAAACGCAGGCAAATAATGAATACTCACGCGCCCATCAAACATTCATTAAAAAACGAGTAGATCAGCTTTCAAGGCAATTTCCAAAAAGAAAAGCAGACATTATTGACTGTCAATCGATACTAAATCAGCCGGCCACCTGTAGTAAGAAAACAAAACAATCTGCTTATTTTAATGTGATATTTAATGCCGCACTGGCCAAACATCAATTACACTATCAAACTGATCATATTACTGGTCTTCAAGTATCTTTTGGAGTTATACGTATTGCCAATATAGCACCTTGCATTGCATTGACTCGTTTTTTTCTGGATTATGATTGCCCTTCGGATATTGCTTTACGAGTAATGCCTTATCATAGCCAACAAGTGTTACTGTTAAGGCATGAACAAGAAAAACATCTCGATCATGTTCTCAAACATAAGGAAAAACCCGGGCAGTTCCCGGTAGCTTTTGAGGACCAAACCATACGTAATCATCTAGATCTTTTGGCAATACAAAATACACCACCAAGTCATGTACTATTTATTCTGGTAGCAACACCAGTGGAGGAAGTAGGACGCGATCATGATTTTGATTGGGCTATTGTGGAACCTTCATCCTATCGCTCTATTATACAGTTAGGAGGACGAGTAAGAAGGCATCGTAAAGAAGAAGTGTATGCACCTAACATTGGACTACTACAGTATAATTGGAAAACTATTCAATCCGGTGAGAAAGAATATGCCTGCTATTTTTCACGCCCAGGATACGAGTTCAATGGCAAAATCCTTGTTAATGGACAAGAACGAAGAGCCTCCTGCTATACTCACAACCTTAAAGAATTAGTTAATGAGCAATCTATCTCTGAGCGACTTGATGCTATTCCTCGAATCGATGCAGATGCACCTATAAAATTTGGTCTAGCACTATTAGAGCATGCTGTCACATCTCATTGGCTTAAACGATATGATGCAAAAGGTCCTGAAACTTTGCAAGGATATTTGACTCAACATTGGTACCTCACTGCTCTACCCCAAGCTCTTAATCGCTTTCGCAGCCAGGAACGAGTTATTAGATTATTTCGATACTTTAAAAATAATGATGAACCCTGCTTTATACAGAAAGATGAACAAGGTTATATTATCCGTGATGCAGTCTATCATGAACCAGTGAATATGCGCTCTGCTCACCAAATTCGACAACTTTCTTTGACGGAAAAACAATTAGAACGCATCTGGCTATTGCGCGATTATAAACAAATATTATCTATGTATGCAGCTCAGCTCTCTATAAGCTTGCTAAATGCTGCACTGAGATACGGAGAGCTAGTGATTCAAGAGCCAACTGAAATTGACCCCACTCCAAACTACCGATACAACGACCAGATTGGATTATTTAAAGAAAACCAGGAGTGATGAATGGAAAAAAATAAAACTCAATTAAAATCGTATATTGACAAATTGATTAAATCACATTCGCAAAATGCTTCACTACCAATCAAAACAGTTGAAGGCAAAACGGTTATTGACGTCTTTAAATTTTTAGAGGAATTACTTAAAAAACCCACATCTGGATATTTTCCTGAATCAAAAAGGGATTGTGAAGCGCTCATGATATTAAGCTCATCTCATGAGCTTGAAAAAAAATCTACATTTTCTTATGAGAAATCATTCAAATATGCTTGCGATATAAATCACCCGTCGATTTGTAATATTCCAAGTATGCTGGGCATATCAGATGTCGAAACTGAGAAATTAGTTAGCCTTATAAAAAATTTTAATGGAAATTACTTAGACTATTTTCATCTATTTAAAACCACAGATGACGGTACGAATTTAGATGATTTTACAACAACTAAAATCACAAAAAAGATTGATGAAATATCCATAAACAGCACACATGGAACTATAATTAGTCACCCAGCAAAAATGACAAATCCATATTTAAAAAACCCCAAACTTTTTTTTGATAATAGTATAATAAAACCAGATGGCTTTGTCAGAACAGGGAATATCAAAGTTAATTTTGATTTGCATATTAATGCGAATAAATTAATTGTATTTAAATTCCTGTCGTTAATGATAAATGATCTACCTATGTTGGATTACATTAAGAATAAAGACTCTTTTTCCTTAGCAAGGGTGTTTAATGTTCCTGAAAAAAAAGCAATGGAATGGATCGAAAAATTTAATCAATGCCTAACCTCACAAAATAAAAATACAAGCTCACATATAAAGCAAGTATATTTCCCTATAGGCTCTATGTATCATCTTCTCTCAATACTTAGCCCTTCTGGTTTAGTTTTTTCTCTGAAAGATAAAATTGAAGATTTAAATAAGAGATCAAAACATGCCTTTCTGGGTAGAAAAGCACTAAAAAAATCCATTCTTTATTCTCCAGGGTTCTCTACATTAACAAACATAACCATAACTAAACATGGAGGCGACCACCCTAAAAACATAAGCGCCCTCAACAATAAATACCAGACTATTTATTTGCTTGATTCATCTCCTCCTCAATTAGAACAGCGCAACATTCATTTTCCACGCCAAAATTTTTTCATCAATGCTATCCGCTTTTATGATATTCGTGAGCCCTTACAAAAGCTACATAGTATTTTTAAAACTGGCTTGGATAGTGCTATTCCGCGTCAAAATCTTGAAATTGGCAGAGATCATCGTTTAGAAGAAATTCTGGATAAAATAATTATACGAAGGAGTGCAATACTTACTGTAGCTGCGCAATATAGACAAGAAACTTGTAATTTACCATTGCATCAAAAAATCTGGCTATGTAACGAGTACCAAATAGAACGTATAGAACAGCAAGAATGGTTAGATGAATTATGTGAAGAGATCTCCAATTGGATATTTGCAGCCTACAAAAAAGTTATTAGAAAAGCAGTTACTTTGGGTTCAGCAGAATATGAGTATATTAAAGCGATACTCATCACTAACAGAGAGGCTTTGAGATGACATACACCGCACTATTAATTCCACATATACACGTTCAGAATGCTAATGCTTTATCAAGTGCTTATACTATTGGTTTTCCCGCTATTACCGCATGGTTAGGTGCGGTACATGCGTTACAACGTGAATTAAATACTGTAGGGATAGCAGTAAATTTTGATGGTGTAGGCATTGTATCTCACCGATTTAATCTGCAAACATACAAAGGGCCAGGAGATTTTGAATATTCAATTATTGGTACAGGTAATCCTTTAGACAAAAATGGCGAGCGCACTTCGTTTATTGAAGAGGCGCGATGTCATTTAGAGGTCAGTCTTATTATTCAATGCTCCAATATTAAAAAACCCGACGAGTCAGAACTAATTAAAAAAATTAGCCATTATCTTAAAACCCGAATAAAAATAGCTGGTGGTGATATTTTAGAGTTCGAGCCACCTGCTTTCTATAGAGATTTCAGTCTAATCAAACCTAAACTGATGCCTGGTTATGCTCTGATTGAGCGGCGCGAACTGATGGTCGAAGCAATGAAGCAAGGGCAAGATGCGCTGGATGCATTACTTGATTATCTAGCTATCCACCATTCCTGCGAGCAAAACGTACAACATAAAGAAACCATTGTAACCTGGAGAAGCACTCGTAAGCCAACAGGCCAAAATGGTGAACGTGGCTGGATTGTCCCTATTGCTACAGGTTTTCAAGGTATCAGTGAGCTTGGACAGGTCAAAAATCAACGAGATCCAGAAACACCCCATCGTTTTGCGGAAGCTATTGTTACTCTGGGTGAATTCAAAATGATCTATAAGCTACAGAGCTTTGATGAATTGTTTTGGCATTATCATTACGATGCTGAAAATCATCTATATCTTTGCCAACAAACTTTATCAGATTCACAAACATTATTTGAAAAAGATGGTTTTTAATTACCAGTTTATTAAGGAGAAATAACATGTCTAAAAATGAAAGTACTGTCTCTGTATTAGCCTTTGAAAAGAAGTTTGTTCCTTCTGATGGCTATCTGTATGGAACTCAATGGGATGATCGTAGCAAGGTTACTCCATTAAAATTAAAAGAAAAATCTGTTCGAGGCACAATTTCAAATCGTTTAAAACCAGCGATCCAGAGCGATCCACTTAAGTTAAACAAAGAAGTAGAAAAGCCAAATCTTCAAACAGTTGATACCTGCGCACTTGAAACCAATCAGGACACATTGAAATTGCATTTTACACTCAAAATATTAGGTGGTATTCATCAGCCATCAGCCTGTAATAATGCAACTTTTAAGCAAACTTATGCCCAAGCAGTAAAACAATATATAGAAAAAGATAACTTTAGAGAGCTTGCACGCCGTTATACGCTCAATATTGCTAATGCTCGTTTTTTGTGGCGTAATCGCTTGGGAGCAGAATTTATAGAGGTTTGTGTAAAAATTTTAAATAAAGGTTCTGAGCAAGAATGGCACTTTAATGCTTTGGAATATAATCCACGAAATATGGCCATACGTGATGAGCAAATTGATAGTCTCTCCGGGCACATAGCTAAAACACTAGCTAGTGAAGATGATTTCCTGATGTTAGAAATCATTTGTTACGCTAAAGTAGGCAAAGCCCAGGATATTTATCCTAGTGAAGAGCTTGTAATGGATAAAGGAAAAGGCAACAAGAGTAAGATACTTTATCATGTTGATGGTATTGCTGCGATGCATTCGCAAAAGCTTGGCAACGCCTTACGAACTATTGATACATGGTACCCGGAATTTACTAATCCAGAAACATCAGTTGGACCAATTGCTATTGAACCATATGGAGCCGTCACTAATATGGGAAAAGCTTACCGAAACCCCAAAGATAAGCAAGATTTTTATAGTTTTTTTGATAACTGGGCGCGGGGCAATAAACTTAACCGGCTTGAAGACGAACACTTTGTCATGGCAGTTTTAGTCCGGGGTGGGGTCTTTGGCGAAAGCGAGAAACAGGGGTAATTATGGATCACTACATAGATATATCAATCTTGCCTACTCCAGAGTTCCCGGAGACAGTTTTATTGAATGCTCTTTATACAAAACTTCATAGAGCCTTATATGACTTAGCTGCCACAAATGTTGGTGTGAGTTTCCCAAAATATAAAATTACATTGGGAAACATTATACGTATTCATAGCGGGCAAGCAGTTTTGCATAATCTATTAAATTTGAACTGGATAGGCAGCATGAATGACCTCTGTAAAGTAAGTATGATTATGCGTGTACCCATGAACTCAAAATTCCGAAATATTTCACGTAAGCAACCCACAATGAGTCCATCAAAATTGAGACGCTTGATTAGCCGTGGCTCTATATTAGAGGAAGAAATTCAACCCTACGAAACAAAAATGCACTCTAAAAAATTTGATAACCCTTATATTGAGTTGATAAGTACTTCCAGTGGGCAAAGATATCGGCGTTATATTGAATTTGGTGAGCTTCTTGAACAACCGGTTTCTGGTAGCTTTGATGCATTTGGTTTTTCAAAAACAGCTACCGTTCCTTGGTTTGATTAAGCCAAATTACTGTAAGCCAAGTAGAATTTGATAGTATTAGAAAATGGTTTTTTAGGTTGAGTCAAAAGTTCGTTTCATTCTGGAAATGAAATTATGAACAAAACCACCTTATTAACCAATAATTTTAGCTCTTTTAAAATTTAAATATAAATCAAATAGTTAAAAAATGACTAAAAATACTGGATAAATTGATATTTTTTAACTAACCTTTTGTTGTAACTATTTTTTTATGATATTAAGTATAGTTCACTGCCGTATAGGCAGCTTAGAAACTTTGGACATATTGCTCAATGCATTTTGTTGCGTTCACTGCCGTATAGGCAGCTTAGAAAAAAATAAGTGTGCGCCTTGCCCACCTGCCCTAGTTCACTGCCGTATAGGCAGCTTAGAAATCAGGCGCAGCGACCTTGGTAGGTGCCGATCCGTTCACTGCCGTATAGGCAGCTTAGAAAAATGTGGACATTCAAGAATTAATACAGCTTGCGTTCACTGCCGTATAGGCAGCTTAGAAAATTGTGTTTGGCACCCCCCAATCAATATTAAAGTTCACTGCCGTATAGGCAGCTTAGAAATGTATTAGCGTCTCTTCTTTGGCCGTTATAACGTTCACTGCCGTATAGGCAGCTTAGAAAGCTTTAAATGCCGCAGGGTTTGCAATTAATAAGTTCACTGCCGTATAGGCAGCTTAGAAATGGACGGGACAGAATTGATGCCAACCGGCAATGTTCACTGCCGTATAGGCAGCTTAGAAATAACATGCGTCATCAGCCGGTGATATCCTTTGGTTCACTGCCGTATAGGCAGCTTAGAAAGTCAGCCTCGCCCGGCTCACAATATCGCGGTTGTTCACTGCCGTATAGGCAGCTTAGAAACAATATTTTTATAAGCGTAATCAAAAAAATCCAGTTCACTGCCGTATAGGCAGCTTAGAAAAAACAGTTTTCAATACCAATTGGACAGCAGATGTTCACTGCCGTATAGGCAGCTTAGAAAATTGAGTGCCGGGTATGGCTCGAATTCCTTTCGTTCACTGCCGTATAGGCAGCTTAGAAATGCTCACCGATGTGACTTAACGCGGGCCAATAGTTCACTGCCGTATAGGCAGCTTAGAAACGGATTTAATCGATATCGACACGTTCACGTTTTGTTCACTGCCGTATAGGCAGCTTAGAAATAGCTCACAGCAAATAAATGATTTTGATTCAGGTTCACTGCCGTATAGGCAGCTTAGAAATTTATCTAGCGCATCAAATACTAAGTCTGTTAGTTCACTGCCGTATAGGCAGCTTAGAAAATTAACCAAGTCTTGAAAGCATCGATTAAGTTGTTCACTGCCGTATAGGCAGCTTAGAAACAATAAGCAAACAATTTAATTTATCGGGATACGTTCACTGCCGTATAGGCAGCTTAGAAATAATATTTTCATTGCTTACCTCGATATTCTAAGTTCACTGCCGTATAGGCAGCTTAGAAATTTTGTTGCTGCTTCGACTGCTGCACGCAATTGTTCACTGCCGTATAGGCAGCTTAGAAAAAGTACTGACGGTTTGTACAGAACGCGGCTGTGTTCACTGCCGTATAGGCAGCTTAGAAATTGCGCATAAATCTCTTGATTTAAAACTGCTTGTTCACTGCCGTATAGGCAGCTTAGAAACACGAGGAACAGGCACAGAATCTTGAAGATTTTGTTCACTGCCGTATAGGCAGCTTAGAAAAAATATCCAAAGACTGAGCATAATTAGAACGAGTTCACTGCCGTATAGGCAGCTTAGAAAATTTTGGCGTTTTCTCAGGGCGGTGCGTCTACGTTCACTGCCGTATAGGCAGCTTAGAAATGCTGGCAGCGGGTGTAAAATTCCATTTATAGGTTCACTGCCGTATAGGCAGCTTAGAAACCAACGAAGGCAAGCGAAACGCCCGTACCGGCGTTCACTGCCGTATAGGCAGCTTAGAAATATTCGACAAGTCTTGCAACTAAACAAACGCAGTTCACTGCCGTATAGGCAGCTTAGAAACGGAAACCCTAGATTAATCGGCTTCGCTTTCTGTTCACTGCCGTATAGGCAGCTTAGAAAGTGATTTCCGTTTCGACGTGCTGCGATTCTGCGTTCACTGCCGTATAGGCAGCTTAGAAATGAAATGAAGCCGATTGTTGAAAACATGAATTGTTCACTGCCGTATAGGCAGCTTAGAAAGAATGGTACTGCGGCAATTCTAAACATTCTTTGTTCACTGCCGTATAGGCAGCTTAGAAAAGTATAATTTATTCCAAAACCCGTCGGCTTTTGTTCACTGCCGTATAGGCAGCTTAGAAAGCAAGAGAAACACAGCAGAAGTTTCAGTGTTGGTTCACTGCCGTATAGGCAGCTTAGAAATGGTGAAACTGAGGAAATGCAGCAGTAGACAAGTTCACTGCCGTATAGGCAGCTTAGAAAGTCGAGTCGTAAACGCCGACGTTAAACTAAATGTTCACTGCCGTATAGGCAGCTTAGAAATCGACCACGATAGCGATACCCGTCCCCTGTTTGTTCACTGCCGTATAGGCAGCTTAGAAATTCTCGGATTCCCCGGCCTCGCGCTACTTATGGTTCACTGCCGTATAGGCAGCTTAGAAATTTAGAATTTACTACTTTTGTTTTTACAGCTAGTTCACTGCCGTATAGGCAGCTTAGAAATTATTCAAAGAAATCAGAATTAGCACCAAATCGTTCACTGCCGTATAGGCAGCTTAGAAAAAGAGGCAACCGATTGTGCAGCATCAGAAATCGTTCACTGCCGTATAGGCAGCTTAGAAACAAGCAAAAATGCGGCTTTTGCGCTTTGTGATGTTCACTGCCGTATAGGCAGCTTAGAAAAATCTCAGCACAGATAAAATCCTTTTGTTCATGTTCACTGCCGTATAGGCAGCTTAGAAAAACAACGTGAAGAACGTCAATTTTTTACTTATGTTCACTGCCGTATAGGCAGCTTAGAAAAACCCCCTGCTGTTAAATTGATGCTAGTGATGGTTCACTGCCGTATAGGCAGCTTAGAAAAAACAAAATAGCACTCTTATGCTTTGGGGAATGTTCACTGCCGTATAGGCAGCTTAGAAATATCTCAATTACATTCAAGTCCTCTGTATGATGTTCACTGCCGTATAGGCAGCTTAGAAAAGCGTACGCTGATGTTATCAACTATTTTAATAGTTCACTGCCGTATAGGCAGCTTAGAAATAACTCGCGGTTATCGCTATACTTTCATTGCAGTTCACTGCCGTATAGGCAGCTTAGAAATTCTTTGTTGATAATTGATATCTTGGATGCAAGTTCACTGCCGTATAGGCAGCTTAGAAACAATCAATCTGTTTATGTTCGGAATACATTTCGTTCACTGCCGTATAGGCAGCTTAGAAATCTACTGAGATATATAATGATTTACTTAAATCGTTCACTGCCGTATAGGCAGCTTAGAAAGATGAAAGTATTCTAGGATTTAATTATTACGGGTTCACTGCCGTATAGGCAGCTTAGAAAAATCTAAAAAGGATTGGACAAAATCCAACACAGTTCACTGCCGTATAGGCAGCTTAGAAATTATACAGAGTTGTTATTGAAGGATTATAAGAGTTCACTGCCGTATAGGCAGCTTAGAAATTAGCAGTAATTTATCGACAGTTGTAACGCTGGTTCACTGCCGTATAGGCAGCTTAGAAATTTAATGTTATACACTCTCCTACGATTATCAAGTTCACTGCCGTATAGGCAGCTTAGAAAATTACCTAGCATTTTATAGCGTTGTGTGTTACGTTCACTGCCGTATAGGCAGCTTAGAAAGCTTCAAAACTCGCGCCACTGGTGGTCACATCGTTCACTGCCGTATAGGCAGCTTAGAAATACAAGCGTTAACCGCCATTGTTCAAACAATCGTTCACTGCCGTATAGGCAGCTTAGAAATGCTGAATGGCAACAGACTGGAATCATTCTACGTTCACTGCCGTATAGGCAGCTTAGAAAAGTACGCCACGACATTAGCGATGTGGTTTAAAGTTCACTGCCGTATAGGCAGCTTAGAAAAGGCAACCGCCATTTTTGATGATGGTATCCGCGTTCACTGCCGTATAGGCAGCTTAGAAATTATTTGATAAACCAGGCGTTCACCTGGTACGCGTTCACTGCCGTATAGGTAGCTTAGAAAATCATCTGTCCTTAAGTTATTCAAAACGAATGGTTCACTGCCGTATAGACAGCTTAGAAATACAGCGGGTTTCGCCATTTAATCCAGACAATGTTCACTGCCGTATAGGCGCTTAGAAAATGGGGTAAATATTGGCTTATTAGCGTGTAGGGTTCTCACTGCCGATTAGGCAATCAAGCAAAATAATACTCTTAATTTGTAACTTCTGTATAGGCAATAGCCGTTTTGACGCAACAAAGTTGGTTATCAGAACAAATCACAATTGTAAATTGGTATTGTTGGGTCACTCTATTCAACCTACGTGTGATTGGAAAAAGGAAGAGCCTATCTGGAAGTCGGTGTTAACTCCTTTCTATGGCAGTAGTGTTATTAATTTTTTATCTCGACCGATGAGATCACAATTATTAAATCAGGTGTCTTTGATAAAACTTCCCACTTTGATCTAGAATGATAATAGAACGTGCGAGCGCCAAATTAGGATTGAAATTGGATATTAAAGAAATTTATTTTGAAAAACTTCCAGGAAATGGAACTCTTAATTTCATATTGGTTCATAATGCAGGCGGTAATCATCTCTTTTTTACTCATCAGATTGAATTGCTAAAAAAATATGGTGATGTTATTTGGCTTGACTTACCAGGGCATAGCCAAAGCAAAGGTATATCTGGTTATCAAATGAGTGATTTATCCTTAATAGTAAATCAAATTTGCAAAAATTTATCTCTGGAAAATGTATGTTTGGTTGGGTTAAATAATGGTGCTGATATTATTATTGATATTGCACTTAATTTTTCTCTTCCTGTTAAGAATATCATCCTGATTGACCCACCAATATTTATGGAAAAATCGTTTGTTGCAGAAATAAATAATTTTATTAATGCATTGGAGAATAATGACTATAACAGCTTTGTAACTTCTTTAGTAAATGATTTGTTTATTCATACCTGTAGCGAGAACAAATCCATAGCAATGAAGGCTTTTAATAGTGTTGATAAAAAAGCCTTACAGAATATTTTTAAAGGACTTATTGAATGGGATGCGCAAATAGCTGGAAAATTAAAAAACATCACTTTTCCCACATTATGCATCTTAACTGATGAGCATCATTGCAAATTCAGTAAATTAAAAAAAGAAGCGCCTCAATTTGAACTTGGGAAAGTAATAGGCTCAAAATGTTGGGCTACTTTAGAGGTTCCCGAACAAATTAATGCTATGATAGAGCGTTTTTTAATTCTAAATAGATAAGCAACGTTCCATTTTGTTTAAAAATTAAATCTTTTCTTGAAATAAACATACATCATGCCTATACTGTACATGTACATGAAATACGGAGAAAATCATGCAAACAGTATCTTATACTCATATGCGCGAACATTTATGTGAAATCATGGAAAAAATAGCCAATGGTGAACAAATTTGCTTTACTCGCAAAGGGCAAAAGCCTTTTATTATAGGAAAGGTTGGTACACCAACAGAGGCTCAGCTTGAAGAAGCAAAACATGAAAAACGTGCTCATGCAGTTGCTAAATTAAAAGAAAGACATGCTGCGACCATTAAGGCTTTAGCGGATAAGTAATGGAATTAATTTTTTTAACTGTAGAAGATGTGGTATTTATTCAAGGCGAAATATTATCTAGTGCTTCTATAACGGATATAGGTAAACTTGAGTCGGCGCTCAAACGAGCTGAACAGTATCATTATTATGAAACGTCAGTGATATTACTGAGTTAACAGCTATTTATATCATTGGCATTGCTAAAGCACATGCTTTTCCTGATGGGAATAAACGAACTGCTTTTTTGAGGCAACTTATTTTCTTGACTTGAATGGTTATGCTTTAGAAGAATTTGATGATTTGCCTGATATTATTGAGCAAGCAGCATCTGGAGCGGCGGATAGGCATCAACTCTTCAAACTTTTAAAGCCCTACGTTTTTTCAAATGAATAAAATGTTAGATCCCATTTGCAAGGAAACGGGCTACTCTAGCTTCTTTGTTAGTTAACTTTTCCTATATCGTTTAATTCTCTTCGTGGGGGCAGGCATTTCAAAAACAAATAACATTTGTTCATTTTTTCATGTTGTTCATTTTCCATGAACATACTATAATTATGAACAATAGGCCTTGGGTGAGCATAATGAATATTAATGAATTAATACTGACTATAAGAAATAAGTTGGGTTTTGAATGTAGATATAATAAGAAGACAAATCTGCTTGGCATTACTATTAAAGAAAATAACGAGCTCTTTTTCAAACCTGAATTAATTGCAAATATTGATAAGACAAATATTGCTGCAGTGATTAATCATATGAAACATTGCGATAAAAATAGCATCCTGATTACTAACCATGCTAATAAAATACTTGCAGAACAATTACAACAAGCTAATATTCGCTTCATTGATTATTCTGGAAATGCATATATAAATGAGTCACCAATATTTATCTTTGTTAAAGGTGAGCGCCCGCAAAAAATATCTGCGCCTGAACTTGCCTTTAATCTTAATAGCACCAATATAAAAATTATTTTCGTTTTATTAGCTTTTAAAGAGGCTATCAATCTTACTTATCGAGAGATTGCCAGAATGAGTGATGTTGCGCTTGGCAGTATTAATAAAACCTTTCTTATGCTCCAAAAATATAATTACCTTACCGTAAAACGAAATGGCAATCGTTTTTTGACAAACAAAGAAGAACTTTTGAATAAATGGTGTATTGCGTATGCCGAAAAGTTACGCCCTAAATTAATGCAAGGAAAATTTTCTACCGATATGATTGATAAATTAAAAGAAGCGAAACCTTATGACTTTAATTTCCTTTGGGGCAATGAAATTGCAGCCAGCCAATTAACACCTTATCTAAAACCTGAAATCATTACTTTGTATGCCGAGAATGATTTGCCTAAGTTACAGTTAAAATTTCGGCTTAAGAACGATATGCATGGCAATATTGAGCTCTTGAAAAAATTCTGGGATTTTAACAGTGAAGATGCTACTGTTGTGCCACATGTTCTGGTATATGCAGATTTATTAAATTCGCTTGATGAAAGAAATCAGGAAACTGCGAGTCTTATTTATGAGCAATATATAAAAAATGAAATGGAATAATTTTTATCCTTCCGATATAGAGTTATTTAAACTCATTAATGAAGTTGCTATTGCAAATAATTGCGCTTATTTTCTAATTGGCGCTAAAGCTCGTGACATACTTCTAGAATGCTTTGGTAAAAACGCAGCACAGCGAGCAACCCTGGATACTGATATAGCTATCTGCTGCAAAAACTGGGATGAATTTTATAAAATCAAAAATGCTTTTATCCATACCGCTGAATTCATTCCAGACTATAAACATGAGCACCGAGTGATATCGCCTAAGTTTGGTTATTTAGATATTCTTCCATTCGGAGATATAAAAGAAGAAAACCCAAACTTAAAATGGCCTCCTGAATATGATATTGAATTCAGCTTAATTGGGTTTGATGATGCTTTTAACAGTGCAATAGAAAAAAAATCATGTCCAGGTAATCCTTTTAAATCACATGCCAAGTTGGCAAGGCACCATTAAAATCCGGTAGTTGTAAGATATTGATAATTGATTTGATACAAACCCGAATTAACATTATTCCATGTACCGCGTTTTACCGTAAAACCAATGGTAGCTATTGCTTTACTCAATCCTAAAAGCGGTAAAAGCCTCTGATAATCAGGAACCGGCCTGACAGTAGAATAGCCTTGCAGAAAGGCTTCTTTGATAGTCGCATCGTTAAGCCATCCTCCAAACTCCATAGAACAAAAATCTTCTTCGGAGAAACTGGCTCGTGCTGATGCCCAATCAATTATACCTTTCAGCCTGTTGTTTTGTATTATTAGATTGCCAGGTCGAAAATCACGATGAATAATGCAAGGTCCATCTGCTGATAATAAAAGTGGAATATGCTCGTCATAAAATTGTCGACACTGTTTAAGCAGATCGTCAGATAAATGGCCGCTACACTCGGCTATCCCCTCTTCAAATTTGGCTGTGAAAGGAACTCGAGGGTCGGAATATAATTTATCAGAATGGGTTAAGTCGCCATATCCTTTTACGCGATTGGAGTGGATTAGACCTAACTGAGAACCGATTTCAAAAGCTAATGAGTCTCTGAAGTCCTCTTTTGTAAGCAGTGTGCCTGGCAAATACTCCATCAAGACTGCACCCTTAATATCTGTTTCTGGCGGCACAACCGCTTTAATCGCCGGCACCAAAATTTTACCGGCAAAGAAATTTAAAAAATGAATTTCACGCCAATAATCTTGCGTATTCGCTGCTATTTTTAAAATGAAATTTTCACCCGAGGGCAATATTACTTTATAAGCAACAGCAACAATGGCATCTTCATGCTCTATGCGAACAAACCTGGCGTCAGAAAGGTTCAAGCGCTGTTTGTAAAAATCTATGTTAGTCTCTCTCATGTTATTCAAAAATCCCTCAGAAAAACAGGCGCGATTTTACCCAGCCATTATCAATCTCTCCAGTAATCCCTTTCCTTTAAAGGTTTTTTGCAAACTCCCAGATGCCAGGGATGGCATCTGGGAGCGTCAGGATGACTTCATGCGTGTTTGCAAAAAACCTTTAAAGGAAAGGGATTACCCGCTCTGAACTTACAAGGCATAGGTGCCTGAACACGTGATGGAAACCTTGATTACGCTTCGCTGCATCAAGGCTACTCTCTATGGCATTGTTCCTGAAACCCAAAAGTAGTGAAATTCCTGCATAGCTTATTATCCAACAGTTCTTGTGATATTATCGGCGATGTTTACTATTAAATCACGCTGTACTGTTTTGTCAATTTTGTACTCCATAGCCGCCAGTTTATCAGCTGGTCTTGTACCACTGATTTCATACAGTACAATACGCAACCTGAATAATACAAGTAAAAGAACCATCATGACTACACTAAATACAGACTATCTATCATTAAACAAAGTCTAAGGGGATTACTAGATACAAAATGTGATCCCGATTGGCAATTTTTCTTTCAATCGAATGATGATTTCAAGCGGCTCATGACCAATGGCAATATCAGAACTTTATTAAGCTCCAAGAGGCTGGATAATATTGAGTTGGCCATTCAACATATTTGCGATCATCAGGTTAAAGGCGACGTACTTGAGGCAGGATGTTGGCGTGGCGGCGCCCTTCTGTATGCTAAAGCATGTTTAAACGTCTATGAGAAAGAATACCAGCGTACAGTTTATGGCGCAGATTTGTTTCCGCAATCAAAATCATATGTCAGTAACCGTTTTCAATTACAGACTTTGAAAATATTGATGCGCTGCTTGCCCATTTTTCCCCAAACCTTACAAAAGAAGCTGGTTAGCTATATTCTTGAGGCATTCCCAAATGAAGAATACAGTGAAACAACAAAATCTAAAATTCGTTATTTTTGTAGTCAACTAAGTTACATACCGCAAAAAGACATCAATCCCACCAGCTATGACGATGTTATAGAGGCCTTCAAACGATACCATCTTTATGATCAAAGGGTAAACCTGGTTCAAGGCTGGTTTGACCAGACATTTCCTGACCTGGAAAAACAAATTAAGGAACTATCATTGTTAAGAATAGATGCAGACTTCTATCAATCTACCTTACATGCACTAACTACCTTTTATCCAAAATTGAGTGAAGGCGGTATTTGTATCATCGATGACTATGGCGGTTTTGATGATTGTAAACGTGCAGTAGATCAATATCGCTCCCAACACAACATCACCGCCACTATGCATTCGGTGGATGGGATCTGTTACTATTGGTTCCAATCAGGCAACGGGAAAGAGTATGTTTTTAATCAACCCCGATAGCCGCTTTCCCGGCTCCACTTCAATAAAATCTATAAAGCCCAATGATAGACAGTATTGAATGCTTTGGTTCCAATAAACCGGATTCACTAATTGCGAACTCAATACTGTTGTCCAGGGATTTGGGCAATCAACGTGGCAACGAGCAGTAGCATTAAGAATAATGGGGAGTTTTGCTGGTGCAAAAGTATAGGCGTCCAATACAGATTTAAACCTTTGGCTCACGTCACTCATCAATGGGGAGTGAAAAGCACCAGAAACAGCAAGGGGTATCCATTTAGCCTCTTTGAAAAATTGCGAGCAATCTGAAATTGCATCCTGAGTTCCCGCGATAACTGTTTGCTCTGGGCTATTGTAGTTAGCAATATACAGCGGTAATTGATTATTTTTAATAATATCGGCAACATCAGCGGCCTTTATTCCAATCACTGCAGCCATCGCTCCCCCCTTCACGGATTGCATCAGCTCGCCTCTTTTTTTGACGATTTCCAAACCCGTTTCGAAGTCAAAAACTTGAGCTGCATACAATGCCGCGTACTCACCAAGACTATGTCCCAGAACCATCTCAGGCTGATAGTGCTCACGTAATATCAACCACGATAGACAAGAAACACAGTATATTAATGGTTGTGTGACCTCTGTTTGATGAATGTCATCGCTATCTACTCGCTTACGAATATCATATCCAAGTATATCATTAGCAAGTTCCACCTTTTCTGGGAACTGTGCAAATAAGGCTTTTCCCATTCCTTTGAATTGGGCGCCTTGTCCAGGAAAAATAAATACACTCATAATCACCTAAATTTCAAAACACCAGATTTTTTCTGCATGCGAAATGCAATAAAATCTTGCTTGTTATCTATATTCAAATAAATATTACGCTGCTTCACTTGAGCAAATGTCAGTCCAAGTTCACTATGATATTGATGACCTGGATATACTTTAATGGAGTCGTCAATGACGCGCTTTAAATGGGACAATGACTCATACATCATGCCAGGGCATCCACCGCGAGTGTGACAAAAACCGCAACCTTCATTAAATAAAGTGTCCCCGGTAAACAGGTTATCTTCAATTTGATAACAAACACCACCCATAGTATGGCCAGGAGTATGATGCACTAGAACCGTTATATTGGTACCTAGAGTAATGGTTTGTTGCTGGGGTAAAATGCCTTGTAACCGATAGCAGTCAAAATCATAGTAATCAATTTCTCGTTGACTCATATAAACCGGAACATCATATTCTTTTGCCAAAGCATAGGCTAAATGACTATGATCAAGATGGTGATGGGTCAACAATACAGCACGCAATTGAACTCCCAACTCTTCGAGTTTTTGTTTAAAGGACGCTTGTTCCCATGCTGGATCGATTAGTATTGCAGTATTACTTTGTTGATCAAATATCAGCGGACAATAGTTGATAAAACTAAAGCGTTTTGTTTTTATCAGCTCAACCTGCAAAGCTCTCTCCTAGCCATTGTAGTCCTGGCAAATATTGGATCTGATAAAGATATTTATCAAAATGAATACTTTGCCCTTGTTTGATATTAATAGTTTTAGGCTCTACCTTAGCGATTTCGGCCATTGACGCAGATAATTCAAGTTCTGGATGCTGTTTGGCGTATAGAAAAGGCGGCAAACTTAACTCGCCTGTAACAGGATGGCGGCTAAAGGCATCATAATATGCATATAGTTGAATATGCTTTTTCGATATCTTATGAGTAAGAAAATTATCAAAACACCACTGGTTAAATTGCATCTCACCTTCAAAAAAATGTGATAACAGCTCACTCTTTTTAAATAATGAACTCACTACAAAAGACTTGGGTTCTTTCAGTTGTTTGATGATCTCGCTATTTTTATAAAGCAACAAAGTACCGTCTTGTTCAGCTAAAAAATCAAAAGTAAGATTCTGCCAATTAAAATAAGATAAGCAATCCGTTCTACTTTTAACAGAATGACTGTCGCATAGAACGATTTTTTGCTTAAAGTGAAGGTCATTCACAAACTCAGGGTAAGAGTAGTGATTCACTTGAGTCACATCAGCTATCACTGTTATGAACTCCAATGGCGATTTCCATATTTTGGCTGCGCATTTGAACATTCCATTTTCCACCAGTCACCATGTTATAATGATTGCCTAGCTTGTTTTTCAGCAAGCCATGTGCTTTTTCAAGTTCGTGCCACGGCAGCGCTGGAAACAGATGGTGTTCAATATGGTAGCCGAAATTCAAAAAAAGATAACGCTGTAATAAGATGGGAAACCAGGTGCTGCGAGTGGTATTTATATGATCCTTCAGTTGTGGTTTATGGGTAGTTGGTTCCAGACCAAGGTGCTGTGGTGTGGATAAGGTCTCCCACATCAGTGCATAAAGAACTAGCGCTGGCAAGAAGGAATAGAAATGAACATTGGCTGGTATTAACCAATAAAGTAGTGCATAAGAGACAACTAATACACCCATGGAAAACAAGCAATGTTTCAGGATAAATCGGTTTAGTTTATTTTCCCGCTTTAAAGTCAGAGGGTATCGCCAATAAACAACATAGAGAAAAAACACATTCAATGGGATAAGGGTCCGCCAACCAAAGTGGAATATCCAGGGAAGTTTTTTCTTTTTCTTGGCGTCCTTAAGCAAGGCAAAAACCGGATCTTTATCAATATGACCAGTCCATTTATGGTGTTCTTCATGTATAAATTTCCAGGTATAAAAAGGCATAAAACAAAAAATACTGTAAAAATGACCAACCAGTGCGTTAATCGCTTTACTTTTAGATAAAGTATTATGCCCACATTCATGTACCCATAAAAATGCATGCAGCATTACTATAGCTAGTGCGAGTTGCGACAATACATACATGGTCGCTGAAGCACTTTGAATCCAATGCAATGCAAGACACAACAGTATGCCATCGACTATTAAAAATCCAAAGGCACTACCCAACCCTCTTGTAAAATTCAGCTGTTGACGAATTTCCTTGTACTCTTGGTTACCCATCATAATTCACACTCCAAATCAAATTCCTTAAGAAATAACGCTATGGTTTCATCCTGTAATAAACGCGTAGGCTGTATATCAAGGCCATAGAGTTGTTTTATGGTTTGGGTTAAATGAATAGCAGATATTGAATCCAGACCATAACTTTGCAGCGAACGATTCTTTTGTAAAGACTCTGGTGAAATGTTTAAAGCTTCAGCAAGGATGTCAGTCAAAGAAGTTGAAAATTGCTTTGATTCCCTTACTGGTAATTTGGGACTTTCAGTTAATTTTACTCTTCGAGTTTGCACTTCTTTCAAGTGAGCTTTTTTCTGGGTTACGCATGCAATGATTACCACTTGTTCAACCCATTCAGGCGTATTGCAAAACGAAACGCTAAATCCTGCCTTTTCCAGACAGGCAACCCATTGTTCTTTACCTAGCAGCGGACTGCCATTAATTCTATCATCTTGCTTTTGTCTGTGCCACTGTGGAAATAATCCAAAAGTTGCATCTAAAAATAAACTTGATGCAACGGCTTCATTAATGATCAAATGACCGCCAAGAGACAAGCTCTGATTAAGTCGAATAAGTGTCTGCGGCAAATCCTCGCAAGTGTGAAGAACATTGCTGGCGATAATAATTTCATAAGCATTTGAAGCCTGATTTGTATTGATATCAAATTGTTGCAAATGCAGATTGGTTGCCTCAGAAAATCGTTGTTTTGCCTGTTCGAGAAAATCAGGGTTAATATCGGTAAACGTATAATCCAAATCCAGATAACCTTCCACTAAAATTTCTGCTGTTGTCGCTCCGGTTCCGGCTCCAACTTCTAAAATTGGCAATGTGTGATTTTTTTCACAGATCTCATGCACAGCCTTCGCAACCACTCGATTATAATACTGAGCCAGAGGATTAAATTGATAGACCCCTCTAACTAAATCCTCGCATCCATTTGGAAATAGAACTTGTTGAGGACTCAGTTGTCCAGAAAGAACTTTTGGTAATAACGATACACAACGTTCAAGCAGATTTAGAAAAGGTTGCAAATCAGGAGTATCTTTAAACTGTCGCCAGCGCCTGGTTAAAAGCTGATTATCATTTAATACGGCTAAATTATGATTATGACTGTTTGCTACTTTAAACAGATGCTCGACTAAATTCTGTAAATACAGGTGATATGCTTGTACCACATGTTGATGATTAAGACATGGCTGACTATCTTGAGTAAAAATAATTTGGCTGCTTACCAAAGTTGACCAGATTAAATCTGCCGCATAGATTTCAAGTTGTTGTAATAGTTGATGAAAATAAATCACTTGAAGTAAAGGCTGCTGCGACTCTTCAGCAATAGGCATAAATGCTTTCATACCTGCCTCAACTAAAAAACAACTTACATTTGCTCTAACGCCTGTCATTACTGATAGCAATGCCTCACACCCTTGTTGGCCGTTAATGGGGTGAATGCCGACTGAGCGCATCGTTTGATTCATCGCTTCATCTTTTTGCTGCCAAAATCCCCAATGGAGCAGATTAACTTTGTCGGAATCAAATTGCTGCACCAAGGCATCACTATAATAACAAGAGGCGCTATAAGCTCCACGTTTTTCATTTTGACTATAAACTTGTGCCGATGAACAGATCAAAATCGATTGTACTTGTGGTAGTCTGGCAGCCTCTAAACAGTATTGTGTCCCCCAGACTTTAGCCCGTATTTGCTCCAGGTAGTCCTCATACTTTAAAGCGACAATGTCAGTTTCAAGATACGTTGATCCCAAATGAATAAGGTAATCGATTCGATCATAACTCTCGATAATTTTCTCAATCGTTTCCAGAAAAGCAAGCCTATCGGTGCAGTCCGCAGCATAATGTATTACTCCCTCTCCTAAATCAGTAGAGGTTCTGCTGATACATATACACTGGGCAGGATTTTGGGCTAACAAGTGGGGTAGTAAATGCTGCCCAACCTGCCCGCTTCCCCCTAGTAAAACAACAATTTTATTTTCAAGGTTTACTTTCTGAGGCGAGCGATCAACCGCTACCAGCCGGCGTATATATAATTGATAACCATCAAAATAATAGAGGTTTGCATCCTGACTATTTATCTTCATTGCATCTGCCAGCAAATCAAGATCAGCAATCGCTATACAATGACATCGACAGTTATTTATTTCTTTACTGAATGACTGTACCAAACCATACATGGCTGCCGCCGGCGCATTATCAATAGTTTTAGATCTTATTTGCATAACCCTGCTGGCAATGACATGTAAATCAATCGCCATATCCTTTAAACTGGTTTGAATGGATTGCAGCAAATGCAGCAATGGTTTTTGTAATTGATTGTCTTGAGACTCTAATAAATTATCGCTCATTCGACTTAAACCGCCAAAATAATAGATTCTCTGTGGTTTTGCCTGCAATGCATCGACTAAACGTATTGGATAGTCTTCATCTATCAGAATGATGCTGACCTTATCTCGTGGAAATTCATCTACTAACGCCGTCATTAATGCATGATGCTTCTCATATCCTATGATCAATATCGTTTCAGGATAAGTGAATTTAAATGTGTTTAAGGCACAAGGCTGCCATTCTTCCTTATAACATTCCAGAGGTTGATTGAGTTCCGGCTTAGGATAGGAAGTCAGCTCATTGCTAATCCAGTGGCGGTATTTCGCAAATGGATACTCAGATAATATTAAAGGGAAACATTCAATACCCTGATATAATGTAGACCATGGAATATCCTTGCCATTCATATAAGAAGCAGCAATCTTCGCTAAATAATTTCCAAGCTCGCTGATTTCTACATTAAGAAAAGGCTGATAACTCACATTATCGGAATCCATTGTCGACAAACAGCTCTTAGTTTGCAGTTGCTGTAAGAGATCCTTATCAGGATCCAGAATCCAGCAGGCTCGATAGGGTAAATGATCACGTCCTAGAGACAGCGTTTTACAAAGCGCTGTTCGATCAATATCCGGGTGTTTTATGACAAAGGCTAACCAGCGTTGATATAGCTCGTCCAATGTCTGTTGATTGTGTGCAGACAATACAAATAAGTGATATGGCAAAAAGTAAGTTGGGTGTTGTTGCTGAACATGGCTTAAAACACAATGGCCATTACTGCCGCCAAAACCAAAACAATTCACCCCAATGTGCCGCAATTCTTTGGATATCGTGTTGGATTCAATATAAAAAGGCGCTTGTAATTCAATATAAGGATTAATCTCAGTAAAATTAATTTGTTGAGGGATACATTGATGAGCAAACATTTGTAGAGCTTTAATAATGCCGGCAAGGCCTGAAACCGGTTCTGTATGACCAATATTGGCTTTAACTGATCCCAAACCAATGCTTTTTCCCTGCCCAAACACTACAGTAATCGCCTGATATTCGACGGGATCCCCTAATTTTGTAGCTGTTGCATGCGCTTCCAGATAATCAATCTCAGAAGGAGAAATTGAGGATTTGGCATAGGCTCGACGCATCACCTCTTGCTCTGCTTTACCATTGGGCGCAGTGATTGACTGAGCACGGCCGCCATGATTGACCGCAATTCCTGAAACGATTGCTTCAATGCGTAATGTTCTTTTCTCGGCAATAGACCTTTTTGTTAATAAAATGCCGGCAACTCCCTCCCCTTTGACATAACCATCAGCCTCTTTATCAAAAGGCCGACACTGTCCTTTGGGCGAAATAATATGAAGTTGCTCTGTTAATTCAACCGTTTTGAAATCGCATAATAGGCTTACTCCCATAACCAGGGCATAGTCACATTCATCATTTCTTAAAGCCTGAACTGCTCTGGCGATTGCCGACATACTACTGGAACAAGCCGTATCGATGGTTTCACTGGGGCCATGAAAATCGTAATAGTAAGACAATCGATTGGCAGCAAACGTTTTTGCACAGCCGGTGATTTGATAAATATCCAAACTTTGTTCTCTATCAGAGAGACGGGCATAATCATCAAACTGAATGGCAACAAACACCCCTACCGCTCCGCCTTTCAATGAAGAAGGCGCTATACCTGCATTCTCAAACAAATGCCAGCTTAACTGTAAGAGCAATCGCTGTTGCGGATCTAGCCATTTGGCTTCCTGGGATGTAATTCCAAAAAATAGATGATCAAAGTGATCTATACCTTCCAGGAGTCCTATTCTGGTTTCGGGAACGCCAGGGCCAAAGCGCTGTTGTAATATAGATTGAGTGCATTCCTTCCCTGCCGCCAGATTCTGCCAGAATATATCGGCATTTTCGCTACCAGCAAATTGACAGGCATGTCCACATACAACAATGGGATCCTCATCGCTTTTAGAAAGATCTTTAGAGGATGTTATGTCTGAAACGGGTGAGACATTCAGTAACCCTCTTAAATCATTTAGATTTTGAATTTCAAAAAATCGGCTGGGATTAAAGTTCTGATTGAAATATGTGGTTATTTTTTCAGCAAAACCGGCAAGGGTCAAAGAATTAAAACCCAGCTCCTGAAAGGATTTTGTTGCATCAATTTTATCCGATGGAATCCCTAAAATATCCTCAATCATTGCCAATAATGGATCAGTCTGCGTTTGTTTATCCGATTGAAAATTTATTTCTTTTGGCAACTGTAAGCGAGCTTGCAGGTAACTTTTCAGAGTTTGTTCATTGCCAATAAATGGTAAATATTCACCTCCGCTTAATGATAATATCTCTGAACATGCTCGTTTAAATGAGCCCAGCGAAAACAAAGCCAAGCCTTGGTTTTGCTGGCTCCAGCTGAACCACTCTCGACTTGTTTTTGCTTCCAAAGCGGCAGTAAGTATTAATGGGCAATAGAGTATAACATGTTCACAATTGGAGTTAGAAAACTCCAAAACCGATGCGTTATCGACAGCATAAGCAGGCTCATCGCCAAAACCAGCCCATGCAGATAAAGAAGAAATGGTGATGATTTTTTTTGGTTGCGCCAACTCCACAAATCGCTTGTAATTCTCTTTTAATGTTATTCGAGCTGCAGAGTTATCCGCTTGCCCTGGCATTAGGCCAAGACAATTAATAATGACGTCATAGCCTCCAGTTTGATAAGTCGATGATAAAAAATCATGCTCGATGTAGCGTACATGCGGGTAAAGACTGGCAAGTTGTGATTGCTTTTGCGATGCAGGGCTGCGGCCATAGACATCATATTGAGAAATACCTAATGCATTTAGGGTCAAGCAAAATTGCATTCCTAACTCACCCAATCCACCCAAAACAGCAATTTTTTGCTGCGCTAAATGACTCGGAGAACTGCTTAGAGGTAAAGAATCAAACCCTGGAGTCATACGTTGCATGTATGAATCATAATACACCAGTCGATAGTCAAAATTTTCAAATTCCAACTCCATCAATGTCTTCATTTGGTGTGAAGGCAAGGATAAGGCCTGTGGTAGATAAATACATTTTATCTGCGATTGCGTTAGCCTGACATTGGAAACAATTAAAGCATGCGCCATCATCCAGGCATGATGTTCCTGGGCCAACAAGATAATTCGCAAAGAAGGATGGCAAGAGAGTAATTCAGTTAAGAGTGATAAAATACGATTATCCCGGCATTCAATGGCCGTAACCGACAATAAACAGGCTGATGGATTTTCGGATGCTTCACTGAAATATTGCGGCAGTACAGAGCTTATAGGCTGAAGAACAGTAAATGCCTGCTTAGGCTCGTGTAACGCCGGTATAGGCTTTAGTGTTTTATGGAGCCATTGCACGGACGAAAATTGATGTTCCTCTTCCAGCCAATAAGATTGCAAATCATAACTTGTTTTCTCGCGCTGAATTAAATTATTTTGGACATTTCCTACAATGCAATGAGTATTACTGCCGCCTGCCCCAAAACAACTGATCCCGGCATTGTTAAAAGTAACATTTTCCTGATACTGCGAGGCCACACTCAAAACACCAAGAGACGGCGTGAGCTTTGGATTCAATGGCTCTGCATGAATAGAGGGATAAATAACACTATAATGAAATTGGGCGATCACTTTCATCAAACTGGCAAAGCCAGCAACAGGTTCTAAATGCCCCATATTACTTTTAACGCTGCCAACAGGCAGACTCCGCTGACGCCCGAAAAAGACTTGATGCAAACCCTCCATTTCAATGGGATCCCCTAAAGCCGTGCTGGTACCATGTGCCTCTACATAATCAATATCCTCTTCAGTCAGATTGGCAAGAGTGAGCGCCTGGCGAATAGTATTGGCCTGGGCGGTAGCATTAGGTACCGTAAAACCCTGGCCATGCCCGCCATGAGTACTTGCAATGGATTTGATCACTGCATAAATGGAATCCCCATCTAACAATGCTTGCTTCGCTTTCTTCACCATTAAAACAACAACCCCTTCTCCAGGTACATACCCATTGGCATGCATAGAAAAAGGCTTGCTTTCGCCGGTTGGAGATAAAAATTTATTTTCTACTAAAGCAGACAACTTAAAGGGATGAGAACAAATATTCACTGCACCAACAAGCATGGCATCGACAGGTTTGGTTTTGAGGGTTTGGCAAGCCAAATCCAGCGCATTTAAAGCGGAGGAACACATCGAGTCGATGGTAAAACTTGGTCCGGAGAAATTACACACATAGGATACCCGGTTTGCAATAGCGGCCAAAATTGATTGTGGTTTCGGTGATTGTAATTTTTTGTTAATAGCAATATTCTGATAACTGTTAAACATCGCGCTAGCAATGACCCCGATATTCTGGCCTCGTTTATTGGCATATCCCGCATCTTCCAGACAATGCCAGGCATGACTTAAAAAAAGTCGTTCCTGTGGATCCATCAGCTTTGCTTCATTAGGAGAGATGTTAAAAAATAGTGGGTCAAATTGGTCTATGCCCTCCAAATACCCTCCCCAGGAATAGGGTTGTTCAGACCATGGCCGTTCTACTTTCCTGATTGACGATTTCCCTGCTGCCAGATTGTGATGTAATTGGAGAAGTGTATTGGCGTCTGGAAGTTGAAAAGACAAGCCAATAATAGCGATATCATCGTCACTTATCTCAGGCCCCTCAGGCGGACGAAAGGATTTTTGATGTACCTCTGAATTGATATCAAGTGTATTAGTATTTACGCCTAACAATTTCTCATTAGCAACAGTTACACAAGCATGATTCTGTTGGATGATTTGCGCTAATAAGTCCATACCTTGCCTGGTTTCCAATGGCGAGGTGCTGTATTGTTGACTAAAGTAAGCCACCAAATCCGGATCTAACTGCATTCCTCCATCTTGCCAGTAAGGCCAGCTGACGCTAATAACACGTGGACCTTTAGCGGTATATAATCGTCGGCGTTCAGCCTGCTGGGCAATATGATTTAATAAGCTATTTGCTGCAGCGTAGAGAGTTTGTCCAGGCTGACCAATTTCCGCGGATAAAGAAGAAAAGGCGCAAACAAATTGGACTTGCTCAGCGGAGATACCATTGAGCAAACGTTCAAAGGCCTGTGGTTTAACCGAAAATACCTTTTGGATATCTTCATTTTTTGCCTTGATTAATAAACCATCATTTTTATAAGCCGCTAGAAAAAAGATACCATCAAATGATTTTCCTTGCAGATACTGTTGTAATGCTTGTTCATCACACACATCCACTTGTTGATAAGGAATGTTTTGGACCTGGCATGATTGACAAGACGGGCGATGACCTATTACCCGGATTTTTGCCTGATAGGTATTTTGTAAATAAGTTCGCAGATGTTTACTCAAACCATCTCCGCCGCCTACGATTAGATAACTCCCTCCTGTTTGTAAGCCAGGACTATTAACTGATGATTCTATAGCCTGCTGAGTCGGGATGTAACATTGTCCATTATAATATTGAAAGATACTTTCTTTACTTGAGACATGGCGCGCTGCAATAGTTTGATCAACCTCATCACACATCAACAATTTAAGTTTGAGCGTCCTGGACTCTTTGTTAAAACTTAAAACTAAACCTTTTAATGCGGCAAATAATGCTTGCTGTGCGCTAGAAATCTGGATGATTACACAAAAGGATTCATTTTTTATCGGGTTTAGCCATTGCGATATATCAGCAATGACCTCCTCAATTGAAGCTGTGTTATTAAAATAACTGGTATCCAGAATCGGGCCAGTTCTATTTATATTTTGCTCTTTATTCCGTTGTAACAGCTGGATAGGTGGGTTTATTGATTCATCACTGGAAAAAAGTGCCAGGCTTGGGTGATATAAGGCATACGTTTGTTCTTGTAGTAACCTGGACGAAGACGTTGAATCATCCTGAACCGAATGCGCCAGATAATCTACCAACTTGTCAACGGTGTTGTATTCAAACAATAGTGTTGGATATACTGAAATCGCCAGTATTTTCTCTAATTTTGCGGAACAGGCCATCAACTGACCAGAGTCAAAGCCTAAATCAAAGAAAGACACTTTTCGGGATAACGTCAGAACAGACTGCTCAATGAATTCAGACAGCACCGATAATACTTTTTGTTCAAGAGACTGATTGTTATTGGACACCGTTATTTCTGATTGGTAGACATGGCGTTCAAATAACTGCCGAATATGAAAACATTTATTAGACAACCCGATAACACGCACATAAGGCTTTCCATTGGCATCACACAACAGTAAATCACAGCTTATCAACCCTGCTGGAGCCGGTTTTTTTTCAGCAATCACCCAAAGTTCCGCTTTATCGATACGCCGAAAGACCTCAACCCGTTCTATGGCAAGGGGCAAATAGAGATGATCTTTTTCCAATTGAGATACCTGGCTAAAATGCAATGCAGCAATGCCAAATGTTGCGCCATCCAGGAGTGCAGGATGCAAATAGAAACGATTTAGATAAGAGGAGCCTTGTTGACCAAGGCATATCTGCATCATTATCCTTGAACTATCCACCGAAGTATTGCCGCTCACCTGCATAAATGGGCCATGTTGGATGCCAGCCTTAGATGCTGATTGATAAATCGTTTGCATTGATACCGATTGATTGCCTGAATCCTGGTCAATATAATCGGGGGCAGCCCTTAATGGCGTGGGATGATAATAAGCGCTAAAATGGATAATTTTGTCCTGATCCTGCCAATGGTAGATACTAATCGCAGACTGCGGCTCGTCGTAATCAAGATAAACCTCGACATGACCATCAACCGGTACTGTTAACGCATTTGGATAACGAATTTGGCTAAGTGAAAAGGTTTCTTGCCCTAAACAGCGGGCACACATATCCAAATAAGTCACACCAGGAAGCACATAACAACCATCGATACGATGGTCGCGTACCAGGGGATTATCGCTAGTTATCCTATGTTTAAATCGTTTCATAAAGCCTCTACCGCAAAAAAGACCCGCATTGCTTCGTCATCTTTATCAACTTCAGAAGTTATTTTCTCAATACTGGTATTGTAAGCATCAGTTATAATGACGTGAGCATTTGTTCCACCAAATCCAAAGGCACTGATACCGAAATGATGAACCCCTCTTTCCAAGGCCCGGTTATGGCTTAGCGGCGACAGTGGAGAATCCTGGAAACGATACCGTCTGGCAAGCTGAAGGTCGCCTGGTTGCGCTACCAGATATTGGTGATAACTACATAAAACCGTTTTGATTATTCCGGCCATGCCTGCAGCACTTAAACAGTGACCAATGTTGGCTTTGACACTACCAACATAGCAGATCTGTTGCCCATACTGATTATCAAAAACATCATTTAATGACTGTAGTTCAATAGGATCGCCCAATTCCGTTCCGGTCGCATGCATTTCAACATAAGTTAAATCACTGGCCTGCAAACTTGCTTTCTGCAAAGCCTTGCTAATCACTTGACTCTGCATGACTGGATTGGGGGTAGTGTATCCCATGGTAAATCCATCATTATTGATAGCGACGGCTTCAATAGTCGAGTATATTTTATTTTTATCCGACAAGGCCTGCGCCAGCGGTTTCAGTAAGAGAACGCCTCCCCCTTCACCTAGAACAATACCATTTGCACGAGCATCAAATGGCTTACATTGAAAATCGGGCGACAAAGCACCTGCCTCATTCATATAAGCAAATGGTTTGGTATTTTCAATGAAATCACAGCCAAGCACAAAAGCCATATCAATATCACCGTCTTGCAGGGCTGAAACAGCATGTTGAATAGCAACCAGAGATGAGGAACAGGCGGTATCTACTAATTCGGAGGGACCCTTCAAGTCATAAAAATGGTTAATGTGCGCCGCCACAAAGTTTTGACCTCTGCCTATCAGGCTAAAAGCATCCAGGGATGCATTGGCATTATTATCAGGAACACGGCTACCCACATAAACGCCAATATGTTTTCCCTTGATATCCGTTTGATTTAATCCAGCATCTTTAAGTGCTTTTTCAGTTAAGCTCAAAGCTAATTTGACCAAAGGATGTAACTTAACCCATTGAACCTCATTGAAATGGAAACGGTGATCAGAACTAAAAAGATCATCAATAAATCCGCCACGGAAATGGGCAAAATCCGAATTATCCAAACGTGATTCAGGTATACGATCTATAGCTCGCTCCCCGTTTGCCAAGAGTTTCCAGTAAGCTTGTAAATCAGGACTACCAGGGAATTGGCAAGCCATACCAACAATTGCTATTTGTTCAGCCTCCTTTTCAGTTGGCTGACTTGGAGTTTGTTCTGATATCGGAACAGATAAGGGAATATCCGACAATGCAGCATCCAATTTTTCCAGGGAGTTATGTTTCAATAAGATTTCAGGCGCTAAATCTTTTTGTAACATAGCTTCTATTCTTTTTAGAATGCTCACTACAAGCACTGAATCAATCCCGTAACTTTCGAAAGGAAGCGATGGATCAAGCTCTTCTTCAGTCAAACCAACTACTTCAATAAAAATCTGTTTAAGTGCCGGCATGAGCGCCGAATGATTCACTAACAATGGTTCTTGAGATGATTGATAAACCAATTTCTCCTTACTTGGTAATACCAAAGCAGGCACATTTGAATTAGCCAATACGGTTGTCAGAACTGAAAACCACTGTTCATTATTAAATATTCCAAGACCTGAACGCTGATAGTGTTTGTTCTGGTTAATGTTTGCTGCACTATTTTCCCATGCTGGCCAAATAACCGAGATGATTTTTCCATCCTGGTTTTGTTCAGCCAGTGCATTTAATGCCATATTTGCCAAGCTGTATTCTAATACTCCACTGGCCAAAGTTGGATAAACACTTGATACTGAAGAAAAAAGCACATACTTATCATAACCGAGTCTACTCAGGGTAGAGAGCAAGCGTTTACCCGCATGCAACTTGGTCATGAGCATATCCCAAAGATATGGAATATTCAGACAGTCATTATCCGACAAATCCTTTGGCGTTATTCCCGCACAATGTAAAACGTAGCCTATGGAATATCCATTTTGCAGCACTACATCCAGCCATTGTTCAAACTGATCAGAATCGTCCAGTGGGTTTAGGTAATAATAGACGGTACAACCTTTTGATCTTAGTCTGGTAATTAATTGGATGATATCAGCCGTTTTATCAGTATTATGATTCGTCAAATAATGAGGCCATAAATGTTCTTGTGGTAAGTTGGTACGGCCGCAAAGTACCAGATATTTAGCTCCCTGCGTGACTAACCATTCTGCGCATACGGCGCCTAGACCACTGGTTCCACCAGTAACAATATGCAGTTTTTCAGAAGATATCGGTAGAGATTGGGAACTCAAAAGATCCAGGCTCTGAAGCTTCCATACCCTGCGTTCCCCATTTTGATAATGTATGCGCTGGTAATCTGTTAATGCCGAGATTTCATTATTTAAGTGCGTGCGTGCCTGATCTCCTCGGATATCCATTGAGACACTAACCGCTTTAAATCCATGCCGCAAATTACTTTGACATTGTAAATAGTAAGCTATCATTTGGGCATCAATGCCCTTTTCAAAAACAGTTAACTGCACCAGTTTTTTAACTTTCCTCGTCACAATCAAATATTGCAGCAAGCTTAAGTGATCTTGCAAAGAGCATAAATCGGTTAAACAATCGACAACACATTCAACCTCTTTTACCTCTAAATCAGCGGTGTTTACAAACTCGCCTTTATGATTTTGCCACCTATCATTACCTTTCCAGAGATAGATAGATTCAGGCGATATACCCCATGACAAACTGCTTTGTTGTGTATTGTCATCTGTTAACAGCAAAAGAGAAGGTTGTTTAGAAGTACCAGGTGTTAACGGTTCTGGCACAAAATCAAAACTGCTATAAGCTAAATCCTGAATTAATTTTGCTCTACCTTTTGATAATTCGAATGATTTAGCTGCAAATTGATAGCCAGGCAAATCGGAAAGCATCGGAACTTTTGTGCTGAAAATCCCGTTAAAATTACTATTTTTTCCCGCTAGAAATTCCCGGGCTAAGCCAATCATTTCCGGAGTTGCTGCAGGATGTGAAGAAGCGCTATGTTGCTCATTTTCCAATGCCTGTATTAGTTGTTGGGCATTGGAAGCAAACACCGCTAATCTTTCTTTTAGATGCGTACGCCCTAATGCAAGTGTATAAGCAAGCTGATAAAGGTTTAAGTGATTTTCATTCCCTAACCACTGGGTGATAACCTCAATATTCCTCTGAAGCGCCTCTTTACTTTTGGCACTAAAAAGAAATAAATAGGGACCTTGGGGAACCTCTCCAATGGGTTGAGATGGATAGTTGGCGAGAATCACATGGGCATTACTCCCCCCCGCACCAAAACTGGATACTCCAGCATACGCATTTCCGCTTTCCGCCTCTTTCCATGGTTGCAAACAATCATTCACTTGCATGCCAACTGGCAATTTAATTTCAGGATTCAATGGCTGCGCGTGTAGCGAAGGAAATAGTTGTCTCCTTTGCATTTGCAGAACGACTTTTACTATACCAGCCAAACCAGCGGCTGCTTCGAGATGGCCATAATTTGATTTCAATGAACCAATGCACACCGACGTGTTGGTATCGAATAACTGGCTAAGACCATTAATCTCAACGGGGTCGCCTAATCGAGTGCCTGTCCCATGACATTCCACATAGCTTATTTGATGTGCCTGAATTGAAGCATCCTTAAGAGCATCCTCAATTACTTTTGCTTGCATAGAAGCATGAGGAACTGTGTAACCCGAGGTGCGACCATTATGGTTAATGGCCGATCCTTTAATCACGGCAAATATATTATTATTGTCCCGCTTGGCTGCAGATAATGGTTTCAATAAAATACTGACAACCCCTTCACTAGGAACATAGCCATCAGCTTTGTCGCCAAATGCAGCGCAATGCCCCTGTTGCGACAGCATATTCCGATGCAACAATTCATAATATTTATAATCATGCGTGATAAGGTTTACCCCGCCCACTAAAGCCAAATCTACTTGTCCTTGACGTAGAGATTGGCAGGCCAAATAAACAGCAGTCAGTGATGAAGAACACATAGTGTCTAAACATAAACTTGGTCCTGTCAAATTAAAAACACTGGATATACGATTCGCAATACTGGCACTGGTTGAGTTGGCAAGAACGGGCCTGGATTGTTCCAGACTTAGCTCAAGACCATTTAGCTGATAATCATTATTCATTGCGCCGATATAAACGGATACCGCTTTTGGCTTGCCATCAACAGCAATGGCTGCACTCTCAAAACAATGCCAGGCATTTTGCAGCATCAGACGCTCTTGGGGATTCATAATGAGTGCGTCGTTAGGGGCAATATTAAAAAATAAGGCATCAAACTGATTCGCATCCTTTAGTCGTGCTGCGTAAGGATATACCCAACTGCCATCATACGTTACACAATCTTTCCCGTAACTTAGAGTGTCAGCCAGCATCCTGAGATTGCCAGCTTCGGGTAAGTTGACTGCCATACCTATGATAGCTATATCTTCTTGCATTCCCCTATCAACAGTGAGGGATTCTCTGGTTGTTTCAATAGAGATATCTTTGGGAAGATTAATACCAGAAAGATAAACCGCTAAATCTTGAAAATTGGTATAGTCTATTAACAGTGTCTTTGCCAGATTACCGAAATGGACTTCCAAATCCATGATAATGTCCAATCCCATCAATGAATCAATGCCTAATTCACCAAAAGTCTCAATTGAACTTAAGCGCTCAATGCCCGTTTCCAGACGATGGGCGAATACTGAGTATATGAGTGCCAAGGTATCCTTTTCAGGCTCTTGCTTAGGGAGTGGCTGCACTTCATTAGCTATTGAAGACTCAATAATCGTAGCATGCAAACCTTCAATGAATAGGCAAAGTTGCTTGTGTTCATTCCATACTGCAATATCAAATAGCAGTTCTCCACGTTGATGACTAACAGCAAAGAACTTCCCAGCTGCCATTGGCTGATAAAAAGAAAGGGCGTCAGCATGACTGGGTACTGATAAGTCATCACTGCGCATTAATGTAAAACAGGCTATGGTTTGTAAAGCGCAATCTGATACATAGGGATTAATGCCCCAGGTTTCAACATGCTCAGTGGTATGAATTTCTGCCACTGCAAATGAGTCATTACAACTTAAATGCACAATGTTTTGCAAAGAACTCTCATAGCAAATACCACATTCCTGGAAACGCTGATATAACTTGGCAGTTGATATTTCTTTTTCAAGAGGATGACGCGGGAAATGACTTAATTCAGGAAATTCTTCTGATATCTGCTCAATCCTGGCGCGGAAAAAAATCTCCTGATTATCAGATTCCAGGAATATCATTCCCTCTGATTTGCGTATGTGAACCGTTTGTTTAGCATCCGTTGTTTTTATTAGCGGCCTGGACCATTTAATCTGGCTTAGATAGCAAGGTAGCGAAGATACTGCTTGCTGGGCTACCGCTAGACTGGCTACTGCCGGAAGAATAGCTTTTCCATTCACTTGATGTCCTGCAAAATAACGAGCGTTATTTTCCAGGTAAACAGTATGGGGCTGTTTCCAGTAGCAATACTGTTTTTGTTGCGAGTTGGGCTGCTGCTTCAATTGCTGGGGTTGATTATGGATTTTTTTAATAACCACATGCGCATTGGTGCCAGAAAAGCCAAAGGAGCTGATGCCTGCATAAGGTTTATTCTCAGGCCAGGACATCAGTTCATCAACTGGCTTAAATGGTATCTTATCAAAGTCAATATGAGGATTGAGGGGTTTACAATTCAAGGTTGGTGGAATTTTATGGGTATACGCAGCCAGCACCATTTTAATAAAACCTGCCATACCTGCCGCATGAATCGCATGACCAATATTTGATTTCACACTGCCGATGGCGATAGCGCCTACTGGCAAGTTTGCATTGCGGAATGACTCCATTAAGGCATTAACTTCAACAGGATCACCCAAGTGTGTTCCAGTGCCATGCGCCTCAATAGCTGCGACCTGGGATAAATCGATGTTCTCTGATCTATAGAGTTGTTGAATTAATTGCGTTTGTGCACCACCATTGGGTGCAGTAATCCCATTTGACAAGCCATCTTGATTCAAGGCACTGGCCGAAATACAGGCATAAATCCTGTCTCCATCCGCTTGAGCTTGCGAAAAGGATTTTAACAAAACACAAGCGACTCCTTCTCCAGGAACAAAACCATTCGCGTGATCAGAAAAAGCATTACAAGCATGGTCTGGAGATAACATGGAAGCATTTTCGGCACCTTCGATAAAACTCTCGTCCAGCATCAAAAAAACACCGCCAGCAATCGCCAGCGAACAAGAGCCACTCCGAATGCTTTGTGCAGCCTGATGCAAAGCTACCAGTGAGGATGAACAAGCGGTATCAAATACAATCGCAGGACCATGCAAATCATAGTGATAAGCTACCCGGCCAGCAATCACCGAAGGAGCATTACCCCAAAAACTTTGTGGGGGTATTTTATCTTTTGCGTGTTGGCGATAGCTGCTTTGGCAGGCGCCGACATACACACCGCACTGTTCCCGACTTAATCGCTCTCTATCATAATTAGCATCTAGTAAACAATCATCGACTACCGTCAAAAATAATCGCTGCTGCGGGTCCATCGCATTAGCTTCGGTTTCAGAGAGATGGAAATAAGCGGGATCAAACTGAAATATATCATTTAACCAACCGGCCCACCGCTCTTCTTTAAAAGACAAGTTCCCTCTATGGTTTCTAGCCTCTATCGCACTGACGCCTTCACACAAATTTTGCCAAAACTGCACCACATTTTCAGCTTTAGGAAAGATTCCTGCCATGCCAATGATTGCAATATCTTGAGGATCAGCATTTGCTTTTTTAGGATTGGCATTAAATCCTGTTAAATGCGCCAAACATCTCCCTTGTTTATCCCACAGACTTGCACTTGCGGCATCCGCGCAAAGCATATGAGCACTATCAAGATCCAGCATGTTTAAAACTATACGTTCAATGTATTGAGGTAAAGCGGGTTGGCTATTGCTGCCTATGTGAGCATCCTGACAGTGCATGGGACCATGTAGTAACCCTGCTATTTTGGCAGTAATATTGGAAGATGAGGATAAGATGGCAGTCAACTTACCTTTATCTAGCTGATAGCTATCTGATAAATGATAAATTTTACCTAAATAATGCTTGTCCGAAGCAGTAAAATTCCCCTGCTGCATTGAAAGAGAGGGTGCAGAGAATGGCGATACTTTCAATTCCTCTTGCGAGAAATGCAATACACAACTCAGTAATAATTCCAGGCTGCTATCAGCATGAATTAAGTGAATAGAGCACCGGCCTTGCTCATCACAATCGAGTTGTAAACGGACCTCATAATCCTCCCTATCCGCAATCAAAGGACGATGAATATTTAGTTGCTCAAGATGAAGATAGGCCGCAGGAGAAGCAGGAAAGGCTTTCAATATCATCATCAAATAGTTATCTAAGGGCAGTATCATACGCCCATTCACCCGATGCTCACGCCAGAAGATATTCTTTTGTGGAGACAGTTGATATTGACGTTTTATCTTATTCATAAACCGACTCTCCAAGGAATACATCATCCACCTCTAATTCTGATGGCTTATCCTCTTTAATCTTTTCAGAAATCAATTGATGCAAAGCGTGTAAGGTTGGATAAGAGAAGATAGTAGACGCTTTTAAAGAAAGACTATATTGGGCATTCAGTATTGCGATAAAGCTAACCCCGGTAATAGAGTCTAAACCCAGTTCTGCCAAAGGCCTTGATTCATCAATCGGTTGTGTGGGCTGCATTTGCAAACTGGCGCGTAATGTATCTTTTAAGGTATTCATAAGGCCATTGTGACTTGCCATAGGCACATTGGTTGTTAATGGACGTGTAGCCGCCTGCTTTATTTTTTGCGCCAGTAATACTACCTGATTGCCATTATGATCATACAAAGGATTCGCACTTTCAAATCCCGCCAAACGGAGGTTATGAAGCCAACTATTTTTCTCTAATAATGGACAGTGGGAAAACGATGCATGGTTTTTTCTCTCACGCCATAGTTCAAACATCCCAAAGATGAAGTTTAAAGCCAGTTGCTGCTTTGTGCCTTCATTAATCAGCAATCTGCCGCCAGATGTTAAAATACGGTTTATATGGTGCAGACTATCGTTTAAATTATCTGCCAAATGCAGGACATTCGAGGCTATCACCACATCATAACTATCCGATGATAAAGCGCTTAACTCATTGATGTTGATAAACTGAGTTTGTAATGGGAACGGCAATTGAGAAGCTACGGCTTCCCCTTTTGCCAGAAAGTATGCTGACACATCGGAATAACAGTACTGAATCGACAGATCTGCTAAATATTTGCTAATAGCCTTAGTAGTTGCCCCCAGACCAGCGCCTAACTCCAATATTCGTATTGGTTGCTCAACATCCATTAAATTTTCTTGCAGATAAGAACCAATGGCCTCGTTACATGCAGTCGATTCCGGTAAGTTGCTGTAAACCTTTTCCAATAAAAGACTGCCTTCCGGGCTAAACAGTATCTCATTGGCACTAATGCTTTCTTCCAGCAATCGAGGGTAATGCTGAAAACAATAATGACAAAGTTCATATAAAGCCTGATAGGCAGGATCCTCTTGGCAATTTTGTTGGTATTGCAGATTTAAATCCTGTTTAGAGTTCGCGAGTACCTCAGAGAACAACTGCATCTTTAAATAATCAAAGAGTTTCAGATTATTACAGGACTGCTGTTTTAAGGTGTGTATATAACTACTCACTAATGCATTCGCCCTATCATAACCGGTCAATAAGGCAGGAATGCTTTGACTTTGAGAGGGCTCACAGCGTGGTTGAATAATGACTTGGGTGGCCTTGCCTTCCAAGGCAAGCTCCAGCCATTTTAACCCCATATCAGTCGGAATGGGTTCATAGCCTAATGCCCTCGCCTGATTCATGTAATAGGGGTTACTCACCGCTCCCACATCCTGCCAGATACTCCAGTTTAACAGGCGAAGATCATATTCTGGATCCTGAAAATTCAAGTGGGCATAGGCATCGAAAAACTTACTGGCGGCAGCATAATTCGCTTGTCCAGCAAGACAAGCGAAACTCTGTACTGATGAAAACAACACGATCTTTCGGCATTGCAATTTTTCACAAAATTGTTTAACTGCCAAGATAGAAGCTTGTTTTGTTGCAAATACGCGTTTAAAAGAGGATAGAGACATATTAGCAACCGATGCATCCTCTAGTTGCATAACACAGTTGAAAATAGCATCCAAACAAGTATATTTTTCCTCGATGTAACGTAGCGCCAAAGCCACCTCATTGGGACTAGTCACATCCACCGGCAAATAGTCGATGGCATCAGGATATTTTTTTAAGAGTGGATGATCATTCTCTGCGAATGACTTTCTACCAATGACTATTAATTTCGCGGCATATCGCTGCACTAGATAATCACACAAGCAGCTTCCAATCCCGCCAAAGCCCCCCATTACCATTATCGTGGGGGCTGACTGTAGAAAAGGACCATTAGACTGATATGTGCTTTTCGCCAAAACATCTTGATAATATTGCCCATCCTGAACATATAGGGTTTGATAGGAACTATGAAAATTAACCATTAAGGATTGAATGTCTCCATTGTTGTGGCAATAAATTTGGCATTTCCAACCTGGATGTTCCTTACTTAAGGATTCAAATAATCCGACAACAGCAGATGCCATTGGCGTAATTTTAGCTATATGCTGACAAGCAATAAAAACCTGGACAGTCAAAGGCCTGGTTTGAAAACTTATTGCCAACTTATTTGCCGCCAAAAATACTTCATCAATTGCCAGGCAAGCAGCTTCATTCAATATGAGAATGACACGGTCAAAAGTACCATTCATAAAGGATGGATTAATTTCTTCACCCAACCTGACTACCGACACAGTATTGGCTGCTTCTAATTCATTCATTGGCTTGAGAGCATCTGTATGTATGACTAATAGCTTTTCTCTTTCAATTCGATGACCAACGATTGACGTATCGCAAGATTGCCGTTGTTGGTGATAAAAAACGTCGATTTGTTGCTCTGCAAACCAATAGCATGTACTCGCAAATGGATACAATGGTCGTTTGGCAGCTCCGCTGGTATTTAAGCTAGCCTGGGGTGCTTGCAAGATTGCATGCACGTTTACTCCGCCAAAACCAAAAGAGTTAATACCCACAGTCAATGGGGCATCTGGATAATGACGCCATTCCTGGTTTTCGGTGTTTATTTTAAGACATGAATTTTCTAAAGAAATTTGTGGGTTTAACTTGTTAAAACCCGCCTGACCTGGAATCAATTGATTCTGCATCATCAGTAAGACCTTGATTACTGAAGCTAATCCGGACGCAGGTTCCAAGTGACCAATATTAGCCTTTAATGATCCAAAATGAATAACCTGCTCTGTCTCTTTAAAGAAGGATTTTATCCCATTAATTTCGATGGGATCGCCAATTGGTGTACCTGTACCATGCGTTTCAATATAGGATATTTGACTTTTATCAATTTTTGCGTAGGCCTTCTCATAGAGCTGACGATGCGCTTTAGAACTGGGAGATGTTAAGGTGTTGGCTTTTCCTCCATGGTTTACAGCACTCTGCAACATCAACGCATGAATAGTATTATTCTGAGCTAATGCAGTTGATGCTGCTTGCAGAATAACAACAACCACACCCTCGCCACGTACATAACCATCCGCTTGCTCATCAAAAGGAGTGCACCGTTTTTTCTCAGATAACATACCTGAATCAGTAAATGATTCAAAAAAAGTATCGGCAAGCAGTAAGTTCACTCCACAAACAATGGCCGTCTCACATTCTCCGTTTAATATAGATTGCGATGCTTTATGAAGTGCATATAATCCGCTCGAGCAAGCCGTATCAATGGACTCACTTGGCCCGTGCAGGTCAAAAAAATAGGAAATTCGATTGGCAAACAAACAATGGACTGACCCCAATGGAATATAAGGATTATCACAATGATGCTTTATTAACTGACTATAATAATCAAACGTCGAAGCGCCTACAAACACGCCAGTATTGCTTCCTTTTAATGTGGAGGGTTCAATCCCGCTATGCTCAAGCGCATGCCATACGGTTTGTAATAGCAAGCGTTGCTGAGGATCCATCACCTTTGCCTCTATTGGCGAAACGTTAAAAAAAGCTGCATCAAAACATTCTACCTTATCAATAAAAGCGGCATCATGTGTTTTCATCCATGCTTTTCTAAACGCCGGTGTCTTTTTTATTATCTGTTTCTTTTCGGTAAGAATTTGCCAAAAATCATTTAAATCTTTACAGTCCGGCAACAATGCATGGTAACCAACAATGGCTATCCGCGACCCGGATTGTGGTTGATTTTGTGAAATGGGTAATTTTTCTAATGGATGAATTTGAAAAGCATCCAAAAATTCACCAACCGTTTGGTAATCATAAAAAGAAGCCGCAGTAAGCGATTCATTGACTACTCCATTCAAACGCACGGCCAGTTCCGATAAGGTAATGGAGTTGTAACCTAAATCACCAAAACTTTTACTACGGTCAAGAGGGAGTGCTTGCTCAATAATCTCAGCTATTATTTGTTCAATCATATTACTATCAGCTATCTTGGAAGTGAAGGGAGGCACCGTGTCAACTGGCTGCGCCAAATGGGTGCTTAATGGAATTTTTTTGTTTACTAATGATGCTATTAAGCGCTCCTTGCTTCCGTTAATGCCAACAACTTGTGGGGAATCACAGGAAAGAGTCTGTGATAGCAGATTTATTCCTTGCTGCGCGCTCAGTCCCCCCATGCCCCATTCTTGCATCATACGGGCTTGTATGTTCTTCGGAATACTCATTCCTGCCGTTGTCCAGAACGGACTATTCAAGGCAATGGTTTTGCCATACCGTTTTCCTGAAAGACGTGCATATTCCCGTTGGTGAGCGAAGGAATCAAGGTATGCATTTGCTGCTGCATAATGAGCTTGTCCCGGATTAGGCAGAATAGAAGCGTAAGAAGACAACAAGAGAAAGAAATCGAGCTTTTCCGAGGACAATAAATTATCAAGGTGAATCACACCCTCAATTTTTACCCGCATTACTGCATCAATATCTGAAGCATCCAAATTGCAAAGCAGCTTGTCCTGCTGCCATCCGGCAGCATGAATGATTCCATGAATAACGCCATATTGTTTTTTAAACCTACTAATAGCCTCAGCCAGCTGTTCTTGATCACATACATCGACTTGTTGATAATCAATAGCATGGGCAGCAAGCCATGAGGATTGGTCCTTCGCTTCCCTCCGCCCCAGCAGTAATATTTTTGCCTGATAGCGTTCAGCAAGATAGGCAGCAATTTGCTTTGCTATACCCCCTAGTCCGCCAGTAATGATGTAATGTCCATTGGATTTGAAGGGGTTGGATGATACATCCGGCTTTATGGTTTGATAGTGACGAGACATTAACTGGTTAGATGAATTAACCATGACCATGCCTGATAAATTGGCGGTATATGGCAAGTTCCCCAGATCATTTTCCTCCCAAAGAACCGCCCTTTTTTTGCCCATCTCCCCAGACACGGGGAGATGCCCCGTGGCCGGATGAGGAGAGACTGGAGGCTTAGCAAGATCCAGGACATAAAACAGATAATTAAACCAGGAATATTCAGCAGTTAAGGTCTGTAAAAATCCATTCCAGGCATGAGCAAAGACTTGATTACTCTTATTTAACTTAAAAACAGCAATGTATTTATGGCGTCTATAGATATCAATATCGCGTTTCATCTGCAGCATGCACTGTTTCAGCTGGTTATAATCCAGGATCTCTATTTGCGAATAAGGAACGCTGCCTTGGGAGAGTGTCCCCGCATCAGGTATTACTAATCCTTGCCATGTTGGTTGTAAATAATTTAATTGACTCTTTGAAACCACCTGTTGAAGATGAATAGGCACCATGCGAAAGGCATGAATTGCCGTGATGATTCTCTGATTTTCATCAAACAAAGTGATATGGTATTGCACTTGATTAACACTGTTTTCAATGGTTTCACAAAATACTTGAAACGATTTAGGCCACGGTCGATACAACTTAAGTTGCTGAATGGACTGCGGGATATACACTTGATTGGCGGGCAGTTCTCCTTGCAGCACTGATACACACTGCAGAACCGAGTCGAACAATCCAGGGGCAAGGGTATAATTTTCATCTGCTACAGCACTATCAAGCTGGATGCTTGCAACACAACATTGCTTGTTTTGATCGATCAACAGGCTTTTAATACCTTGGAATGCCGGTCCATGAAACCATCCTTTTTCACGAAACGTTTGATAAATAGACGCCACAGGGTAAGCGTGGACACAGCCCTTCATTTTATCATTGAGAGATAATTCCATTAGCTCCATTCGCTGGGCAATAAGTCTGGAATGAGGTTTTATATTATCTAAACTGATTTTCAGCTGATTATCTTTTATTTCATGATTCAGCTTGATTTCAACATTATCCTCTTCTTGTTCACAGAAAATAGGCGATAACCACTGTATGTCATTCAACTGCAAAACCTGGCTGTTAAATTTACTAAAGGCAAACTGCGCCATATAGTATATATGAGCTACCCCAGGAAGAATGGGGGTTCCAAACAATTGGTGCTGAGAAAAATAGTACTCTTGCCTATCAAGGATAATGGCTTGCGTCTTTGTCTCAGTATACCAATAACGGGTTCTGGCGAAGGGATAAAGAAGAGTTTCTGCTTTTGGTTGATTAACATAATCGCTAAGGATTGCATGACCATTACTTCCACCAGCACCAAAGGAACTCAAACCACATAAACGAGAGCCAGCCGCAACTGACCACTGTTCTTTGCTCTGCAATACGCGTAATTTATTTTGATCAAAGTCACAATAAGGATTCAACGGCAAAGAATGCGCATTGCCATAAAGGCAATTATTTCGATATTGCAAAATAAGTTTAACAAGCCCCGCAAATCCAGCGCATGCCTCGCTATGCCCCATATTACTTTTGACAGATGAAATGCCAAGTGAATGAGTAAACACTGTGGACAAGGCTTTCGTCTCAATCGGATCGCCTAATTTTGTTGCGGTGCCATGGGTTTCAACAAAGCATACTTGTTCATGCTGAATATTGGCTTTCGTTAAAGCCTTTTGAATAACCTCTTCTTGCAAATGAACATTGGGTACTGTATATCCATGAGTTTTACCACCGGAATTAAGCGCCGTCGCTTTAATTACTGCATGAATATAATCTCCGTCCTCTATCGCCTGCGACAATCTTTTTAGACAAAGTACCACTATTCCTTCGGCATAAACAAAACCATCTCCATTCTCAGCAAAACTATTGTTTTGATCAGTCGGGGAAAGCATTCTGAGATCACTTAACTCCACCATCTGACGAGGATGTACAATCAGATTTGCGGCGCCCGCCAAAGCAATCTCGGTTTCACCAGATAATAATGATTGGCAAGCCAAGTGTAACGCCGTTAAGGAAGATGAACATGCGGTGTCTACGGTCAGGCTGGGTCCATGTAAATTTAACGCATAAGAGATTCTATTTGCAGCAGACCAATAACTGCAGGCTGAATTTGCATGAGATTGATTTTGCCACTCGTAACACCAGCTATAATAGTTACCGCTTAACCCAATAAAAACACCAATTTGATTGTTATCATGGACAGGCAAGCACCCTCCCGCCTCTAAAGCATGATAAGCATTTTGCAGCAGCAATCGCTCTTGGGGATCAATTAACCGAGCCTCACGTGGAGAAATAGTAAAGAAAGCAGCATCAAAACAATCAATGTTTTCCAGAAAGCTTCCCTTACTTGCATAGTTATGCCCTGGCATAGGTTCTTTATGGAAATAGTCCTTTTGCGCCCAACGGCTGACAGGCACTTCGGAAAAAGCAGTGCCTCCTGCTTCCAGCATAGCTTCAAAACTTTCATAACCACCATGAGGTAACTGATAGCTTAAACCAATAATTGCGATATCCTTTTCTGCAACGGGCGCCCCGGCTTTTTCACCCTTTCTTTCCTCTTGTTGATGCTGTGACACACCCAAATAACCGGCAAGCGAGGCTACACTGTGATCAGCAAATAAATCGGCAATGCTAAGGCTATTAAAATGAGGACGTAACTTTTGGTATAAATCACTTAAACTTAAAGAATCAAATCCCAGTTCAGACAGTTTTGCTGATGCAGATATCCCATTTGAATCAATATGCAGAGTAGCAGCAATCCTGCTCTTTAGATCCTCCAGGCTGAATCCATCAGGTGATGAGCAAGAAGGATTGAGTTCGTTCGTGTCTTTTTCCTGAAGCATTGTAGCCACAAAAACTTGTTGTTGAGGATTAAAACTATGAAGAGGGCTAGCTATCGTTTTTATCTGGGTGAGTCCAACCTCTTTAAGAAGTTTCAACCAGGAAAATGAGCATAATAAAGGCGAACCCTGGATACGATATTGACTGTCTTGCGTTTTCCACCACCCTTCAAAAAGGCCAAAAATAGCCGTGGTATAAGGCGTTTTTTCAATTAATTCATTAACTAACAAAGTTCCTTGATCGTTTAGGCAGCGCTTTAATTTTTGTAAGGTTTCGAGGATAGACGGCGTGGCATGAATAACATTAGTAGCGATAATTACATCGAATTGTTTTTCAAAGGGATGTCCGCTTTTTATATCATCAATATTTAGCGCACAAAAGTTCATATGGGCGTATGGAGAAGATAATTTGCTTCGTGCCTTATTAACCAATGCCTGTGAAATATCGGTAAAGGTATATTCAATCTGATCCTGGGGTTTAAGCTGAGACAATAGTTCCAGAGTAGTCGCCCCGCTTCCCGCTCCAACCTCTAAAATACGTAACTTTTTATTCCGATCAATGAGCTCCCTTAACTCTCTTGCCAAAGCGATATTGGCAAAATCTGCACTACTATGTCCCTTATAAAACGATTCAACTAAATCGGTCTGGCCAGATGGAAAAATAACCTGATGGGCAGGAATGCTTCGATTCATTATCTGGCTGTATTGGTTAATTACCGTATCAAATAAACTGAGTCTTCCGCGATAGTCGCTTGCCAATAACAGTTGCCTTAACCTGAGTATTTCCTTTTGGTAATTCTCAACATCATCTAATGACAATTCTTTTTCTTGCCATAATTTCTTTAATTCAGCATACAATAATTGGAAATGGCCCTGAAAAGATTCCGTAGCCTGGCATAATTGACAAAACACACTTAAGATGACGTAATCTGCAAGATTATTATCGAGATTATCGCTAAGCTTACTCATCAATATGTCATCCCGGTCAATTTTTGTGATAATTGCTTCCGGGACATGATGAGCTATCTGACATGCAAGTTGACTCACCAGTTCATCAAAGCGAATCGGCCGCATATGATATTGGCTTAAGTATTGACGATAATCACTTCTGGCAGCCAGGCCAATTCCATCAATAACCCCTAAATAACTAAGCGTTTTTACAGGATGGGGGCTTTGACGCAGTAAAGTCGACTTGATTAATGACTCGTAACAATAAATGCTCCCTCCCAGGTTAGGAAAGTACGCTTGAATCGAAGCGAAAACATGTATCGCTTTAACAGAACTTGTTAATTGATCAGAAGCAAGCCAGGCATTAGCGTCCCAACGTTCTTTCAGTGCACGTTGCAATTCTTCAGCAGTCATTTGCACAAACAGTTGATCATTGGTGGCAATCGCAAGATGAAATAAAGCATCAATCGGCTGTTTTTCAGATAACGAGTGCAATTGACGGAGCCATTGATGAGTATTACTGATATCACATTGAACATAATTTATTTGCGGCGAATCAATGCGCTCTTTTACCGTCGTTGATAGTTCCGACCATGCTTTTCTGCCAATCAGGATAACAGTTGCTTCATATTTCTCACAAAGAAAATTACATAACTCCAAACCCAAGCCGCCAGTACCGCCGGTAATGACATAGTGGCCTTTTGTCTTGAAAGCTTCTGACCTGGTATTTGGCTTTAGTTCTACTAAAGAATGATGATACTGATGCCCGGCAGTATCAAAACAGCAGATTGTTGAATCACCAAACTCTAAGGAAATTGCCTTACCCAGTAACTCGGCATGTTGTAAAAAGAGTTTATCAGGATGGGAGATTGATAAAACCGGTTTTTTATTTTCATTTATCAACTGGTGTAAGTTTGATAACAACTGTTGATAATGGGTTAATCCAACCTTCTCTTCAAATTGAATTTGCCGAATATCCTTGGCAATGGAGTTGGTTTTATAATGATGGCAGACGGTATAAAGCGAAGCTTCGGATTGTTTCATAGCAATAATTCCCTGACGATAAAAGGGCATGTCTTGATAATCTTTGTCCCAACGTGCGTCAACACCATTCAGCCAGCAAAATTGCAACAAACGGGCATGGTCAATTGAGGAACTGTTCTGATTAGCTGATACCAATTGGATGATACAGGATTCATTAAGGTGAATAAGGCAATGGGCTTTCCCATCATTGCAATCCTGAGTATTTGGACGCTGAACTTTTAATTCGGCAAGCCGGGGCAACTGACGATAGTCAATGGATTTAATCCGACTTGGCAACCGATTCGATAATAATGCCTGAATCGCTACATCACCATTTATAATAGAAATTGCGTCCTCTATAGAACAAATCTCTTGTTTAAACAAAGCTATCCACTCTCGATATTGCCATGGGAATGTTTGTAAAGTCTCCTCTTCAGCAGCTTGCAAGGACCATTTCTGCGTTAACTGAACACGCAACCACAGCAACTGCAATATCAGGCTTTCGGTTTGAGCCGGAATAGCGGCGTGTTGAAGACAATTTATCAACAGGGAGTTATTCGATGCATGAGCAAATGCTTTGAATGTATATTGGTATTGATAGATAGACTGACATTGTTTTATAAATTGTGAAAACTGCTCGTCATGTAATTGGGGTAAATCAGACAATTCTTTAATGTATTTATCCAATGACTGGAAAGACCAATAATCCTGATTATTTAAACGAATCATTGTTCCTTCAGTATGGGAAAATCTTAAAGCAAATTGGCATGCTGTACCATAGGCCTCGATTAAAACAGGTGCGGGTAAATAGTTTAGACAAATATTATACAATTCTAAGCATATAGCTTCGTTAGCAAAATCCAATTCAATACAGTACTCTTTTTCAGGTGTATCTTGCCATTCGCTTAAATCACCATTTGGCAGTAGCCAAAGCATCGTCCTCTGTTCTGGCAAATGTCGTTGTTGTAATTGGGAAAGGGCAAAATGCGTTATGAAATTGTCATGATGCTGATATTGTTGCCTCAACCGGGTTTTAAGAAGCTGCAAATTATCTTTATCTTTTGCAGCAAGTAACAAAGGTAATTTTCTATCACACGATATGTTAATGTCTGGTGATGCAACACTCTCCAGAATAGCATGCCCATTACTGCCGCCAAAACCAAAAGAACTCACTGCGACATGTCGATGCGGATAGTCCAACATCGTCTCATTAATCTGCAGGTTGGCCGGCATAAGGAGGTTAGCTTGCCCTGTCATATGATGTGGGGGAATTTGTTGATGCTGTAAAACAAGAATGCCTTTTAGCATCCCCAACAAACCTGCTCCGGCCTCCAAATGTCCTAAATTGGCCTTGATACTACCGATGTACACATTCGGATAGTGCTGTTGAATCGCCTCTAATTCGATAGGATCGCCTAAACTTGTACCTGTACCATGGGTTTCAACATAGTTCAGATCAAGTGATGCCGCCATCTCCTTTGTTCTAGCTAATAAATCAGATTGAACCTTAACACTGGGAGCAGTCATACTGGGCGTTGTACCATTATGGTTACTACAAATACCAATAATTTTTGCCATTGGTTTCAGATACAGTTGCTTGGCCAGACTTTGTCGTGTCAGTAAAAGACATACAGCTCCTTCCAATGGTATGTAACCATCTGCGTGCATCGCAAAAGTATTGCAACTGCCAGAACGAGATATCATTCCGGCTTGCCTAAAACTGCGATACCGGTGACTGCTGCCAATATGATTTACACCTACCACAAACACCCAGTCACATACTCCCGCTTCAAGGCTAAGGCAAGCATCTTGAACAGCAATTAAGGAAGAAGCACAAGCCGCATTAACCGTTTTACTCGAGCCTGTAAAATTGAAAAAATGAGAGGCTTTATTAGCAATGGAGGCTTCGCAATGATTTAAAAAAAAACGACTATCTACCTGGACGCCATCTTCGATCATACGATGTAAGTGATCAACAGACATCACCCCGGCAAACACTCCCGTGTTGAAAGATTGCAAGATTTCTGCCGAGAGATTGACAGACTTTATTGCTTTATCAATCACATGAATCGCAAGATATTGCTGTGGATCAACCTGCGATAGTTCTGATGAAGAAATTCCATATTGATTGACAAATCCCCAATCATTTAACAAGTTAGCATTGGTTAACGATAATTCATCACAGCGTTGGCGGTGCTGGCTGGGGGTTAAATTCCTTTCCCGTTTTTGACACAATTCTTCCCAAAGAGCTTCCAGTGTATGAATTGAAGGCAATTCAACACTGGCTGCAACTACAACACAAGGATCTGTAACATCAACTACTTCAGAATGGGGGCTTGTTTTGTCCATTACAACTTACATCCTCGTCCATTACAACTTACATCCTCAAGGAGAGGCACTTGAGGAATTTCCAATATTTCCTTAGCAGCGGTGTCACGTAAAATTCTTAATTGTTCGACAAAGTTAACTTCCTTGAGCAATGCGTCAGCAGATTTTAAAAACATCCTGGCGATATAGTAACGCCCTTCTGCCGTGCCTTTGTCAATCTTATGCAATTTTGGATTAAATTCACTAAACCGCGGTAAATTTTCTACAATAGCTGGATCAATGGTGTACGATGCATCCCCATTAATAGCCACTGAACAAATAGCATAGCGAAGATACGCATATAGTTTAGCCAATTGATAGGTTGCCTCGTCACGTACACTGACGCCTTGATTGATGTACGCCATTAAAAAAAATGCTTCTTCAATCGGATTCAGGCGAAGAAAATTGGCGATAGTGGCCACATCAATAAGCGGTTGACCTACCCGAGTGAACTCCCAGTCGATCAGTTTAAACTGATGTCGTTTAGCACTATAAAGAATATTCCAGGGATTAATATCAAAATGACAAATAACCTGCTTAATATCTTTTCCCAACACGGGATCAATCTGACGAATAAGGGAGATCGCCCATTTAAACTCCGCTAAAAACGGCATGGTTACAGCCTGTCTCAGGACAGTATCAACCATTTCATCGAATTTATCTTTTTTGAAGAAACTCGTGATTCTGGGTTGCGGTGCACAATGAAATGTTCTTAATGCTGCCGCCAGTTCAGCCAGATGAGACGGTTTACGCTGGATTAACCAGCTCATGTCATTCTCAACAAACTCACTAATTTGAACTCTGTTGGCAAAATCAGCGCGCTCTACAAGTGGACCTACTTGTTGTTGACTGGCAAGACTATTAACTACACACTCTGGAGTGAATGAAACATCACCATTTGCCACCACTTTAATTACAAACTTGTGTAAGCCTGTATCAAGGAAAAAATTCTGACAAAAAGGAGATAATCCACCTGCTAGCAGCCCCAAGGTTCCTCTTGGTTCAGGCATAAAGCTTACTAAAGCATTCCATAATCTTCGACCTATATCCTCGGATTTAGCTAAAGCCATTACGTTTTTTTGACTAAAGGTTTGCTCCTGACTATGCAGGGAACGAACCATCGCCGCCCAATCTCGACTCACTGATTTTAATTTAGCAAGTTCAATAGGCGATAGCAGGTTAAAAATCTTATTCCAGACAATATAGGGTAAGGGTAAATAATGCAGTTGCGCTCGAGGCGTCTCTTCTAACAAATTGACCTGTTTGAAGTGATAATCATTTATTGTAAGCATGGCTTGTCTGATTAGCATAATGCTAATGAAATAACGACCGGCATCACTTCCTCTGTCAACAACACCATGTTGGTCAGGTCGATACTGATTAAATGCTGGAATAGATTTGGTATCCATCATTCGTACATGTTCAGGATTTTTGATATTTGCTGCAAAACTAATCGCAAAGCGTAGAAGAGCAAGCTGTTTCATCAAATTAAAATGCTTCATTTGCTCTTCAGATGGTTTTTTTCCAATATATTTCTCTAGCAAAATGTCGCTTTGATTCACACTCAAACGCAGGGTCGATCCAATGGTAGCCAAATCCAATAAAGCATCATTAACACCGGCACATTCCCAGTCAATAAAGAAAATATTATCCTGTTGCGCTAACAAATTATTAGGATTGATATCATTATGACAAAGGGCATCCTCCCTGGTTAGCGCAGCGAAATAGTCGAGCTGCTCAAGGGCATAAGCTAACAAATAAAATTCTGAATACTTCTGAATCATGGCTTCAAGTTGAGTACGCCTTAAAGATATCAGCGTCGAACTTTCAACCTCCGAGGGTCGTTTTAATTTTGGCCCTTTATGAATCTGTCTTAGTTTGGCGGCTAAATCCTCTAGCTGGTTTGTATTAAGATTCCTCAACAAATTTGGATCATTGTCGACAAACCGCATGATAAAAATGCCAGAAGCAAAATCAAAATATTCTATTTTTGGGGCAACCCCAGACTCAGAAAAAAATAATGAAGCAAGAATCTCATGATGCCTTCCACTGCCATGATGAATTTGACGAACAACAAAACTCTCTTTCCCAGTGTTTACCTTATAACTTATCGCCCATGGAGAACATCCTGCGGTCAGACGTTCAATCGATACTGAATTTGTTTTTTTTGATAACACCTTCAACAAATGCGGCATCAACTGGTCAACAGGAACCTCATCGTCACAATTTACGGTAAGATTTTGAGCCCCAAAGGGAAAGTTGTTCCATGCCCGATTAACTTTACCAAGTTGTGCTTTACTGTCTTTATCGAGAAATCTGGTAATATTATTGACAACGCTTAAAGGGAGTTGATAAGAAAAGAACATCTTGAACCTTTTTACAATCAAATCTTTTTAGTATACATTGCTCATTATTTTGAATCAATGACATTATTTTAGCCTTCATATTTCTTTGTTTTCTTGAATTAATTCAAAGGTAATCACTTAATCATTGACGATTGAATGGCATAAAGAATACGACCTATCACTTACTCTATTGAAATAACTCAGAATGTGAGCCTGTACGAGCCAATCGTAACAATTTAAGTTGGTCTTCACTTTTATAGATAAGCAACCAACCAGATGAAATATGGCACTCTCTAACCCAATGCCATTAAGTTAAGAAATTTGTCATCCCCGCGAAGGCGGGGATCCATCCATCAAACAAGGTAAGGAGCCAACTTGAGAAATGTATCACCGCCTGAGGTGAACTTATCCCTTGATATGGTAGAATAATGCTTTTTAAAGAAGCAGTAATATGAATTTTCCTCCTCCAAAGTACACTCAAAAACAATCTATAACTCAAAAACTATTAATAATTAAGTCCATGTTTCTGGTAATCTTGGTAATTATTACACAAGCGAAAAGCCTTTGATGGATGGCATCATCCAGAGAATTTATTTGAGGAATCCGTTATGACACTGAGCTTTGAGAAAATGGGTCTGCAACATATTGAAATTATTTTTGATTGGCTTGCAGAGTCTTTTGTTCAGGAGTTTTGGGATAATACGCAGGGACATAAAGACGATATTCTAAATTTTGTAAATGGCAGAAAAGAACCTTCGAATTATTGTGACGGCATGTATGTTTATTGGGTAGCAAGCTGTAATGGTCATCCATTTGCAATGCTCATGACGATTCAAGAAACTGCAGAAGATCATATTGATGACATTAAATTAAACTACCTTTCTAAAACAGGCCATACTTATGGCATTGACTTCATGATTGGCAATAAAAATTATTTTGGCAAAGGTTATGGCGCTAAAACATTATCAGAATTTCTTGATTTTTTCAGAAAAGAATTCGACGTATCAGCAGATACATTCCTAATCGACCCGGCTAGCGATAATCCCAGAGCAAAAAATGTCTACATGAAAGCAGGTTTTAAGCACGTGGCTGATTTCATAATGTCTGGCGATGTTTCTGGTGCGGGTAAATTACATCATTTGTTAATTAGAAGATTTGAACCTGCTGAGTCTGACGATAAACCATTTAACATCACGATCGATCTTGCACGTCAGCTCATCGCTGAGCAATTTCCCGAATTTGCTCATTTACCCATTGAGCCGGTTGAAAAACAAGGACACGATAATCGCACCTATCGTTTAGGGCGGGAGATGTTAATCCGCATGCCAACTGCTGAATCTTATGCGTTGAAAGTGCCTAAAGAACAATCCCTGTTACCCAAGCTCGCGCCCCGCTTAACCGTCAGTATTCCAGCTCCAATCAAAATGGGCGCTGCTTCAGGTAGATATCCCTATCCATTCTCCATTTACAAATGGTTGGAGGGCGTGAGTATTAATCTTCTCATGTTGGATAACGAATGCATTGAAAAACTTGCATTTGATTTAGCGAGATTTTTAAAAGAACTGCAAAATATCACCGATGTTTCAGGACCAGTTCCAGGCCAGCATAATTGGTGGCGAGGCGATCATGTCAGCGTGTATGATAAAGGCGCCCGCGATCAAATTTCAGAGCTATCAACTATTATTGATGGGAATAACGCGATAAAATTGTGGGAGCGGGCCTGTAAGACAAAATGGAGCAAGTCTCCTGTATGGATTCATGGTGATTTTGCCATCGGTAATATGCTGCTTAATGAGGGTAAACTATCCGCTATTATTGATTTTGGCGGGATGGCTTTAGGTGATCCTGCTTGCGATCTGGTGATTGCATGGACTTTTCTTAACGGAAAAGCGCGCGACATTTTTTTCCGGGAGATGGGCCTGGATGAAAACACTTGGCTTCGTGCAAAAGCCTGGGCTTTATGGAAGGCAACTTTCGAGTTGTGCCAAATAACAGATAAAAACAGTCCTGAGGCGCTTATACAAAAAAGAATTATTGAGGATGTAGTAGATGAGTAAAAAGGTGTCAAACCTCAGTAAGAAGGGATATTTTTTTATTATAAATCTTATTTAAGCGGCTTGTATGGTATTAGCTACCGTATTAGCTAACTCACGTCGTTCATCTATTCGAAAAGTACCTACAATCTGGTTATTTTTCATAACCAAACGTATTTCAGGTACTTGAGGTTGATGCATTGTCAAGCCAAAAATCACACTTGTCGCAACATCATGTTGAGCAAGCGATTTTGTATAATTTAAGTTTATAGGTTTAAAAGCACCTACTAATAGTTGATTGTTTTCTATAACTCGAAAATTATTTTCTTTTAACGTATCATAATCTAATGCTTTTTTAATCATATTAAAGAAACCTAAAAATTTAATTTCAACCTTCGACACAAAACTAACCTACGAGAGTTTTTCTAAAAACCTTTAATGCATAGCGCTGATTCCATTTTTCCAGGATTTTCTGACAGGAACAATAGGTAACGTGCCTAAAGTTATTTTTTTATTTAAAGCACAGATTTTTAAATTTACCCGTATCTGCCCCCTCTCCCGCGAAAGGAATTTGAATAGTATACAGATGGTTCTTCGCGGGAGAGGGTTGGGGAGAGGGCCTGTTATCCCAAGTCAGAGTAATGGGCTAAACCCAATAGAGCATGATCCACATATCTATAAAGAGAGAAATATCGTTGAATGTTTATTTCAAAAAATTAAGCGCTGCAGAAGAGTCGAAGGTAATTCCATAGATGCTGTTCTGTAAGGGTGCTTTGCCTGCGTAACTTCTTTGCGCGTTGCCTCAGTATCGATTTGTCCACTTCCCTCTCCCCAACCCTCTCCCGCGATGAACCATCTGTATACTATTCAAATTCCTTTCGCGGGAGAGGGGGCAGATATGGGTAAATTTAAAAATCTGTGCTTTAAATAAAAAAAATAACTTTAAGGACGTTAGCTAAATTATTCGAAGGTGCTAACCCCCCTCTTATAGCAGGGGAGTGCTCTTAATTTTTTTGCCTCAACTGTTTATAAGATTACACAAGTGTTATGGTCATTTTCAAATGCTTCCTGTGAGGCTTGTTGAGAGGCGGCAGACAATGTTTCAGTTGTAAATGCATAAGACATGATGTGCTCAGTTAACTCCTCGGGTAATTCGATAGTCTTATCAAAAAATCGATAAGCGCGGTGCTTGCTAAGATTATAGCTGCCCATACGTTCACGATAAGCCGCTAGTTCTTTCGTATCAAAGTGTAAAACAGTATTATAATCATAGATAAAGGCTAATACTTCACCATTAGGCAACACATGAAGCGGTCCATAATAACTTGGCTTGCCATTTAATTGAATGGCTTTTGTAATACCGGTATATATATTAGACAGATAAAGCTTATCGAATTGATACAGTAATACATTGCCTGTGAGCAAAATAGGTTTCGCCTTTAAGTTCGAGACAGAAAATGCTTGCATTTTGGAGCCTAATTCAGGCCAAGACCAGTCGTGTATACATTCAAGGGTTTGAGAATCCCAAATTTGCGCATTATTATCGTGCTCATGATAAGTTAATATTTTTCCTTTGGGTAAAAGTTCAATACATCCTGTCGCCACGAAACTCGCCGATCTAAACTGCCTCACAGGCTGTATCATGCCTATAGGCGTGATTGTTTTATTATCAAAATGAATATCAAATATTTGAATGCTAAATTCATCGGTATTGTATCCGCACAGATGACAGCCATACCGGTTTTTCCCTAGATTTATCACGGACTTGATGAAGGCGCATGCGGTACGAGATTTTAATGGCAACATAGCGGTATGCGATTCAATAAAAACCTTTTCTTGCTGTTCATAAAATACCACATCATAGGGTATTTGTTTATTGCTAAGGAACGACGATTGATGTGTGATTACAAAAAAACGATTATTCCCGATAGCTGCCACGTCCCCTTGATGCTCCCAGAATTGAAAAGACAATATCTTTAATGTGTCAGGGCAAAGCTTAATTAAAGGCTGCTTACCATCACCTTCTTTATGGAGTAAGATAGCGCCATCATCAAATATACACAAAAGACGATAACAGCCTGCTAACCGTTTTTCAGCCTGAACCAGTTTTAAATTGGAAATGGAAAAGCGTTTTAAAACAGTGGTTTTTCTGTTCCCAACTTCAACTTGGGTGAAATATAAAAAAGCGGTGCTTGAAAGATTATAGTATTTGCTATATGCATTATAACTTTCTTCATGTAATACATTTTTTTGTATCGCCTTCGTCTTTTTTACAGGCATACTATGATAAAATATGTGTTAGTTTAAGTTGGGTATCGTGATCATATTATGCTGCTTTGACCTCTGCCCTACTGATTTCTCTAAATATTTTCTTGCATCAGTACTCATGTTTATTTACCTCCATTATTTGATATTAATTATTATCCTGCTTTTTCGAAAACTCAACAGCAATTTTATCCGACGCTATTTGACTATCCGGCTTAAAAAAATTACACGTACCTCTTTTAACGCCGGAGTAAATTAGTAGCGCTGGAAGCGATACCGGTAATGTCAAAATTACCGCGATCGCTTTTATAATTAAAATAGACCAGGGCGTTCTGTTTTTATTAAGGATGCCCTGATTGGCAAGCCATATGGTTTTGGCTTCCTGGATATTTTTAGCATGATAAAGCTGGCAAAATACCGCTTCTTTGTTTTTTAAATCCTCGGCGGAGTATGGCGCTGAATCACCTTGACGGACATCCTGGACATGGCCTAAATATTGAGCGCAAAGCGCTTTGATTTTTGCTAACTTTAAATCGCTTATAGTTCCTGCGCTATCGTTATGTTCTTGAATATGTTTCACCAGTACCTGTTGCAAAGCCATATCAAGCGGCAGACAGTTATCCCCTGATCCTATTAAAAAAGCCCGGTAACCTTCTTGTATAGGCGTGGTTACATTAGGCTCTCCATCATCAAACACAATATGATTCATTCGATCCTTTGTATTGATTTCAAGCAAATTTTCTAATGCACGCCGTACCGATGCTTTCCCGTTTAAGTCATCAGCCCCCCAATTAGCTATGTAAATGCCATATTGGTTAACTGCTATTGTTGGGGCTGAACTTGGTATATTGTTATAAAGGGATGGATCATAGACAGCCATTGCTCGTATGATTGGGAACTTCAACCCTTTGTTCTTACAGGCTTGTTGGAGTTGCTCCAGGATTTTGATTTGATCTTTTTCGTCATTTTTAGAATGGAAAACAACTTCATAATCATGATATTCAATAAGATTATTAATGGTGCTAAAAATCCCGACACCATTTTTTAATACCTGAGCGCCGCCCCAATCGTATTCTTCTAATATAAGATCATTAGCGGTTATAGTATTTTTGTCCTCAACAATACTGCCGTCAAGCACGCCGCCATGATCAAACATTAAAAACCTGGGCATTTGAATTCTCGGTATTAAAACTATTCTATATTAGCATAGATTAAATATTATTCAAATTTCACAAATATTGGCAACCGTCTTCTGGTATTGTTGGGTTGTACTTTGTTTAGCCCAATGTTCCATTATTCCAATCTTGCTACAGTTGCACAGACTGATTCAAAACCACTCCCAGCGTCCAGTCTCCCGGTTTATCATCGGAAAGGTAATTCATTTGTTGTTGAGAACTAATGCCATAGCCTTCTACTATCAAGGCGTAGTAATAAGCCGACGACAGACAGGAACTGTAAAGGTATTCATTACTGGGATAAGCCGTACTTAATATTGTCCATGGTTGCTGGCAGATTTGGCTGTTTGCCTCATCCAGCAATGCCTGATTAGTAAATTGCTGGGCGAAATTTAAGGGCTGGTTTTTAGCAAGATCATTGATGCCGCCAAGAGTGTACCATTGTTTGACTGGATTGGCCTGAATAACGGGTTGTACTGTTGTATCAACGTGGTGTACCGCGTTCATGAGCGATGCGATTTCACTTTCACACTGGTAGGCATCTCCTTGTGCACCGAACCCGTCAGGTAAAGGATAGTCAGTGCTGAAGCAACTGGGGGTATCCAGGTATTGATGCGTTACTTCAGTACTGCCTAATCCCAGGAAGCTATGAATAAACAGGGTTATTTTACGGCCATAGAGCTGAAATTGTTTTAAATCGCGCGGATTGATATTTTCGGGATTAGTGACTGGCAAAACAATTTGGACTGATGCGCCGCCCATATCGAGCACGCCGGTTGGATTGGTTGTATTGGTAAAATTGCCTAACTGGTAGTTGACTGCCAACCATCCTAATAACCCTTCTTCGCTGCCGGTAATTGTTTTCGCCTCTATTAACTGGCGATCCTGACGGTTTTTAAACCACGATTGCACCAGAGAATAGTATTGCTGCTGTTTCGGTTGGGGTAACAGGCGCATGCCGGCTGTAGCGTAGAAATAAACTGGTAATGAATAATCAGGAGCGCCGGCAAACAGAGTTGATAAATATGCGTCTACTGATCCAGCGTTTGCTTCAATTGTTGCAAAACCTGGCTTGATTTTTTTTGACCATCGCTCAGTGATGGCAACGGGAGAACTTGTCGCGTCCAAATCGTAAGAGTATATATGCAGCCTGCTGCCGGTACTGCCGACATCGACAATGGCGACACAGTATTGTTGTTCACATTTTGTTACAGATGCTTGCAGTGGCGCAGCAAAGGAAAAAAGAATAAATAACAAAGCAATTAAGCGCATAAGCAGGAGTGGACTTGAGTAAATTTTGCACATTATACAGGATGTAGCGGAATCAGTAAACTTTTTTTATCAGGTAGTTGGGCAGTTTTGGTTTGATAGCGCGTAATTGCTTATAGCACTTTGGTTTTTCAATAGAGGCGCGGGTTAATCTGACCGTTACCATTCCACAGTCCATGGTGTTATAGATTGCACTGCCCTGCTCCTGTAGTGTCGTGATGGTCTGGGCATGGGGGAAATGGTAACGGTTATCAAAACCTGCGGAAATAATTGCATAGCGCGGCGCGACATTATGGATGAATGCGGGAGTCGAAGAGGTTTTACTGCCATGATGTGCAACTACCAGCACTTCGGCAGCCAATTTCTGGCCATAGGTTGCCGAAAGATAGTTTTCAGCATATTTTTCAATATCACCAGTAAACAGGATGCTGCCGGACTGATTGGAAATTGTTAATACGCATGACGAATTATTCTTATCTCTGAATGCCTGTTTAATCGGTAAAAACTGAAAATGTATGCCATCCCATTGCCAGGCGGGATACTGGTGGCAATTGCTGCCCTGCCGATAAAACGCCACATTATCGACAACCAGTTCCGCCTTAGGAAATTTTTGCTGCAGTGAAGAAAGGCCGCCGCGATGATCCAGATCGGGATGACTGATAACAATCTTATCAACCTTATTGATACCGATATTCTCCAGGTAAGGCAGGATAACCAACTGCGCCATATCACTGCCCTGGTAAAACTTCACCCCGGTATCATAAATCAAAGTATGATGCGCTGTACTAACAGCGATGGCCAGGCCCTGCCCTACATCCAGCACATCGACTCTTGCCTCCCCGGGCCTTATGCTCAACTTTGCCGGCATGGCGGCAGCGCCTAGAGTAATTAATGCTGGCAGAATGAATGCCCGTAACGGTAAAAAACATAAAACCGCCATTGCAGTCATTAAAGCAAACAGCAAGAAAACGGTGGTTACAGGATAATTAAAATTCAACTTTTCATACTGGTCTATCCACTGCAGAAAAATCATCAGCCACTTAATTGCATAATCAACAGGCAATAACACTACAGGCAGGGTAACAATCTGATTAACCAATAAACCGAACAAGGCAAAAGGCACAATAATATACCCAACCAACGGGATTGCGACCAAATTCGCGAAAAAACCATTAAGCGCCCCATAGGAAAACCAGTACAACGTAAACGGCATCAGTCCGAAAAGGCAGGCTGCCTGAATTCCGATTGCCTTTTTAACTGTGCCGCAATCAAGACGCTGACTGATAGCAAATAAAATCGCGACTGCCAGAAACGACAGATAAAATCCAGCCGAGAGCACAGCATGCGGCTCTGTCAGCAGAATAATTAACAAACCATAACGCCATGCCTGCCAGCCTGTATAGCGGCGGCTGACAAAATGGCGGACAGATACAATCAGACAAGCGATCAGTGAACGCTGGGTTGGTACCGCAAAACCTGCAATCAGCGCATAAGCAATAGCAGCTAAAACCGCAATCAGAGCGGCAGCCTGCGCCGAGGGTTTATAAAGGCATAAACGGCTTGAACGCGACCATAGCCAATAAACAAGCCAATAAAGTAATCCTGCAACAAGAACAATATGCGAACCGGAGATTACCATCAGGTGGGTCGTGCCAGTCCGGCGAAATAAATCCCATTGTTTCTGGCCAAGATTGGTGGTTATTCCCAGGGTCAGCGCCTGAGTTATGCCTAACGCTTCTTTTGATGAGAACCCTCCGGTAAGGGAGCCTGCCAGTTTGTTGCGGATGGCAAGAAGATTAAATGTTGAGTCGGATGCGGGCAATTGCCAGTATTTACCATTTTTTAAATAACCGGTCCATTGGATATGCCGTGAAGCTAATAATCCCTGATAGTCAAAATGGCCTGGATTACCAAGATTTTCAGGCTGTTTCAGTTTAACCATGAATCGCCAGCGCTGGCCAATCCTGAATACCGGACATTTCTGGTAGCACGAGAGTAAAATGGCGGCTTGCGCTGGTTTGCCGTTGAAATTATCCAGTGCAAATTCAAATTGGGTTTTGGTCGTTTTGTCGATAGGAATTGATGTAACGCTGCCTTCAATTTCGGCCTTTTGAATCACCTTTGATTCCGGCATTCCTTGATCGGCGATAATAATTTGATGGATAAATGCCATAGCCCATGCCAGAGCGAACCAAATGATAATTTTCCAGTTGGCTTTGAAAAACAGGCAAAGACAGACAAAAATCAGGCTATAAACCGACTTGGTATAAAAGAAGATTGTCCCTGCCAGATAACAGAGAATTTCCATAAATTTTCAGTTGGACTTGTAATGTGGGCGGTAATTTATAGGAAAGCTTGTTGAGATACAAGTATAAAAAAGATAGAAAAATCTGTCATATTCCAATAGGATAGATCTATCCCCGGTAAAAAGGACAATTACCTATGATTATAGTTGCACTTAATGAAAGCCCAGAAGATACACGCGTGGCAATTACGCCTGGCGCTGTCAAACAATACAGCAAGCTTGGATTTGAGATATTCTGTGAATCAGGCGCTGGTAATGGCTCAGGCTTCTCTGATGAAGATTATGAGCAGGCTGGCGCGAAAATCACTGCCAATCGCAGCGAAGTTCTGCATCTGGCTAATATTGTAGCTTGCGTTAACGAGCCTACTCCAGCCATGTTGTCGGCGCTGCCTGCCGGTGCACTGGTTGTTGCCCATATTGATAATAATCCGGAAAGCGAACTTCTCACCTGGGCGTGTAAGCAACAGGTTGATTTATTCTCAATGACGTTAATTCCACGCATCAGCCGCGCACAAAGCATGGATAGCCTGTCGTCTCAGGCTAACCTTGCCGGTTATCGTGCGGTTCTTGAAGGCGTTAATCATTTTCACCGTGCAGTGCCGATGATGATGACTGCCGCAGGTATGATCCACCCTGCCAAGATTCTGGTATTGGGTGCCGGCGTTGCCGGGTTGCAGGCGATTGCGACGGCCAAACGTCTTGGCGCGGTAGTGTATGCATTCGACGTCCGCCGTGCGGCCAAGGAACAGGTTGAGAGTCTGGGCGCTGAATTTATTGAGGTAGACGAAGGACAGGATAACGAAACCAGCGGCGGTTATGCGGGTGAAATGAGTGAAGAATATAAAAAATTGCAGGCCGAATTAATTGCCAAATACGCAAAACTGTCAGATATCGTAATCTGTACAGCGCTTATTCCCGGTAGGAAAGCGCCTGTCCTGCTGCCGAAGCAGGTTGTGGAACAAATGAAACCCGGCTCAGTTGTTGTTGATCTGGCAACTTCGCGCGGCGGTAATTGCGAAGTCAGCGTCAAGGATCAAGTGAGTCAGTTTAATCAGGTAACGATTGTCGGTTACAGTAATATGGCAGGACTGGTTCCAGCTACAGCTAGCGAACTTTACGCAACCAACCTGGTTAATCTGGTGAGATTACTGGTATCCGCGCCCGGTGCATTGGTCTTTAATCCGGAAGATGAAATCATCAAACAGGCCATGCTTACTCATAATGGCCAATATATGCCTTTCCAACATGGTCAAGGAGGATAACATGTATGTAACAATTCTTACGATTTTTATATTGGCCTGCTTTGTAGGATATTATGTTGTGTGGAAAGTCACACCTGCATTGCATACACCGCTCATGTCGGTCACTAATGCCATTTCCAGTATCATCATTCTGGGCGCGTTAATCGCCGTAGGTACCACTTATCATAGCTCAATCGGCATTTTAGGCGGACTGGCGATTTTCATTACAGCGATTAATATCTTTGGCGGGTTTGTGGTAACTCAACGCATGCTCCGTATGTATAAAAAATAATTAAGGATGATTCAGTCATGATGACAATGGTTTCTTATTTTTATCTAATTGCCGCTGTATGCTTCATCCTTGCTCTTAAAGGTCTGGCCAGCCCCTCGACTTCAAGGCGAGGTAATTTATACGGCATTACCGGAATGGTGATTGCGGTCGGCGCCACGCTTATGATGCCGAACATGAATCATCACTTTCAACTGCTGGCGCTAATCATTGCAGGCGGCATAATCGGAACATTTATCGCCTTAAAAATCAACATGACCGCTATCCCGCAACTGGTTGCGGCTTTCCACTCCCTGGTGGGGCTGGCAGCAGTGTTGGTAGCATTTTGTGCGTTCCTCTCCCCTTCTGCATTTCATATCGGCGAGCCTGGAGCGATTGAGACTGCCAGTCTGGTTGAGATGAGTCTTGGTCTGATTATCGGAGCCATTACTTTTTCAGGCTCAGTGATCGCATTTATGAAACTGCAGGGGATTATGTCAGGACAACCAGTACGTTTTCCAGGGCACAGTATCGTGAATTTAATTCTTGGCCTTGCGATACTGGCCTTGTTAATTACTTTCATCCTGCAACAAAGCATTACCTTATTCTTAATCCTGGCTGCGTTATCATTTTTAATTGGGATATTGCTGATTATTCCTATTGGCGGTGCCGATATGCCGGTGGTTATCTCAATGCTGAACTCCTATTCAGGATGGGCGGCTGCAGGCATCGGATTTACCTTAAGTAATAATCTGCTGGTAATAACCGGCGCTCTGGTCGGCGCCAGCGGCTCTATCTTAAGTTATATTATGTGCGTTGGGATGAACCGCTCTATTTTCAATGTTATCTTTGGCGGTATCCAAAGCAGTGGCGCCAGCCAGGCCGGCAGCAGCCGTGAAGGCCAGCAGGTGCATCAGGCTAATGGCGAAGACGCAGCATTTTTATTAAGTAATGCCAAAGACGTAATTATTGTTCCCGGTTATGGTATGGCGGTAGCGCATGCGCAGCACGCCGTGAAGGAACTGGTTGATGCGCTCAGAAAACGTGATATTCGCGTTCGCTTTGCGATTCACCCGGTTGCCGGACGGATGCCGGGGCATATGAACGTTTTGTTGGCGGAAGCCAATATTCCTTATGACATTGTATTTGAGCAAAGTGAAATTAATCAGGATTTCGCAGCTTGTGATGTAGCCTTTGTGATTGGAGCGAATGACATTACCAATCCAGCTGCTAAATCCGATCCCTCTTCACCCATTTACGGTATGCCGGTATTAGAAGTTGAAAGAGCTAAAACCGTTTTGTTTGTTAAACGGGGTATGGCAGCCGGTTATGCGGGTGTTGAAAACGATTTATTCTATCGGGACAATACGTATATGCTATTTGGCGATGCCAAGGTAATGACAGAATCGATTACCAAGGCGCTAGCTGCGTTATAGGTTTTTGCCATTAAGTTAAGAATCCTGTCATTCCCGCGAAGGCGGGAATCCATTTCTCAAGTTGGCTCCTTACCTTGTTTGATGGATGGATCCCCGCCTTCGCGAGGATGACAAATTTCTTAACTTACTGGCGGAGAGGCCGAACGAATCCAGGTAACGAGTGTTTTTTTCATATTGGTAAATTTATTTCCTCGACTTTTTATAAAAAAATCAATACATTACTATTTCTTTCTTTATTAAAATTTGCCTCATAGGAAATTTATCTGTATCTTATTGCATTATTTCTACACATTAGGAGACTTACATGTTGCGAAAAATTGGTTTGGGACTATTATGCGCGGGAGCTTTACTGGCCACCGATACAGCAGTAGCCCGAGTCCACGAACTGGCACCGCGTATGACGTTAAAATATACTCTTGAGCCAGGTCAACCAGAGGTTTTAACCAACTTCACCCTGTGGACTATTAACGCTGAGTGCACAATCAACACTGAAGATGACGCTGATATTATTCACGTTCGAGCATTAAACCGTTCTGGTGAAATTGATAACATCAAGCTTAAAACCAATGAAGAGCTGGATGTACTGGTCCGAAACAATCAAGTGTTGAAACTGAAAGCCGAATCTGCTGCTAAAGTTGAATTGGTCAATAATGGCGAGCACGTCCTGGTTGCTACGTGCAAAACCGCTTAAGAATGCTTGAAGATTGGGAGTGTTGGGTCAAACGACCCAACCTACCTTATTTAGACTCCAGTAACAAACTCATCATATCACTGATATCTTCATTTTTTGGCGTATCATTAATTGGCTTTTCGATTGAAGGCGCCGTTCCCTCCAGAGCTTCACTCAATGTAATAAACTTATACCCGTTCTTCTGATACATCTCGATAATATCGCCCAAGAAATGGCTATTGAGCAAATTGGCATGGATTAATAAAATCTGCCTGCTGCCTTCGCCGTTATTTTTTTTCGCTTTCGCTTCAGCCCTTAAGGTCTGGCTCCAGATATATCCCAGGTAACGTTTTTTAATCTGGTTCAGATTCTGCGGCCGTAAACGGTAAGGTATGGCAAACAATTGCTCGTTAAAACGGTAGTCTTTGCTATCAATGGTAACTGGAGCGATTTTATAATTGTGTTGCGCCAGATAATCATAGACAGCCTGTTTTTTCTCGCCCTTACTTTCAGCAAGATAAGGATAACGGAAATATTTTTGGCCAGTCATCAACGGCGCCAGTTTGCTATCCGCCCTGTCCACATCATCAATATATTTTTCTGCACTGACGTTATTCAGGCTTTTGTGGGTATAGGTATGGTTTCCCAGGACAAAGCCGTCATCCCGGAACTTTTCCAGTAATTGCCATTGATCTTTTTCAATGGAACCAGCAATAACGAAACCTGTAGCAGGTACATTATGATCTTTTAACGCCTGCAGGATTAGCATAAATCGCTCATTTTCACGGCGCAATTTATTAGGATCATTATTAGTTGAGCCGACAAACGGTAGGTCATCGATTGTTATCGCGATTTCTTTTACTTCCGCATAGCATGTAGAAAAAGCCGTCATTCCCAACAGTATAGAAGTAAGCAAACTTTTAGTGACCATTTGGCAATCCCTCGTTTTAAATTATCATCAAGCATCCTTGCTTGCGGAGTCCTCATTACGAGAAATGCAATTATTATGCCGTGATTATTTTTCAACAATCTCCAGCCACTGTAATTTCCATAACTCATAAAGAAATTCAAGGTCGGCGTCATTGCCAAGATATGGTTTTAATTCAACAGGCGCTATCGTATTATGCTCAGCAACCAGTCTGACAAGCCCGGTTGTGATATTGTTATTATCCCACTCACAGCCATTAATAAACAATTTCATCTGACTGCCTTCTGGTATAAAGGCAAATCGACAGACAGCGCTTTTTATCACTTCCTCGGCTTGCAGCAAGCCGGTTCTGAACTCTTCAATAGGGATAATTTCATCCGCCTCCAGCGGCATAGGCAATATCGATTCAGCATGGCGATCAATACTGGTTGCAAAGCAGCCAAACCATTTTTTTAAATTCTCTTCATCATCAAGAAGCTGTTGCAGGGCATTTTTTGCCTGTAGCCACGCGGTTTGCGGCAACTCTGCACTGGATTTAATTCCTGACCAATCCGGATCACGATACCAGATCTGATTGGCGTTGCCTGCCAGATGCTCGCCAAAACTATCCCATAGCTCCTGCCCCTCATAACTGCGATAACCAAAAGAATAGGTCATACAATCATCACTTAGCGCAATGCCATTGTGAGCAACGTGCGGCGGCAAATAAAGCATATCGCCCGGCTCGAGAATAATTTCCTGCTCGATATCAAATTGCTTCATAATCCGTAAATCAAGCCCTTCCTGATAATTATCCAGGCGGCAATTTTTTGTGCTTAACTGCCATTTGCGCCGCCCCTGCGCCTGAAAAAGAAAAACATCATAATGATCATAATGCGGCCCTACTCCGCCATCAGTTACCGCGTAACTTATCATAACGTCATCAAACCGCCATTGCGGCAAAAAATGGAAATACCCAAGCAAATCAGCGACCTCAGGAACAAACCGATCCACGCCCTGCACGAGTAAAGTCCAATGGCTTGCCGGCAATTTTTGAAAATCCCGCTCCTCAAACGGCCCACGTTTCAGGTTCCAGGATAAATTTTTGCCCGGTTGTTGTAATACCAGCCTGCTTTCTATCTCTTCTTCCAGAGCAAGGCCTGCCAGTTCATCAGCGTTGATTGGATTTACAAAGTCAGGAAGCGCGTTACGGATTACCAGAAATTTCTTTTGCCAATATTCAGTTAAAAATTCATTAACCGTCATTTCCTGAAAATTTATCATGGGTATTCCTCTTAAAAATATTGGCCGGCTCTCGGCAAAACAACATGGATTTGTCTATAATTTAGACTATTGATCTATTTTGGAACAAGCATATGGAAACGCATTCTATAAAAAGACTGACCTTGCCAACAACCCTTGCCAGCATTCTTCTATTGTTTGCAGCTGCTTTTATCTGGTCAGATAAAACGTATGCCGGCCCTCCTCAGCTGAAACCGCCACAGGTCGCCTGGCATCATCCGCCGCCTGCCGGCGTTTATTATTACCGGCCGGGCTATATGTATTACGGCCCACGTCATGGTACGTTCTGGGGTGGATGGAGCCCTTATTACAACCATGGCATGCTATGTCAGCGAAGTTGTCTTGTCGATCGCTGGAGCGGTACGCCTATCCGTTGTGTCAGCCGTTGTTTGTATGAGTAATTTGAGAAACCCTTGTTGGGTCAAACGACCCAACCTACTTGTCTCTGCACATTAATATCAGGAACCCCAAACCACCCAATGCCAGCGTTACCGGGATAATACCTACGCCGTAAACATAAGCCTTAGTTACTGTTGTACCGCCAAAGGTATCAACCACGAAACCAATAGTTGAATGGAACGCATAGCCAAAGCTCATGATGATCATGTTGGCAACGGCCGTGGTCAATCCGGCAACTTGTTCGGAAACATAAGTTGATGCTTTATAAATAGCGAGAATCTGATAAGCAGAGCAAACGCCGACAACAATGAAGCTGATAATAATGCTATCCATTGACAACAACTTGAAAACCAGAGCAAAGAAGACACTGGCCATGATTAATGCCGTGGCAAATATAACAGCCAGATAATTGCCATGCCTTTCCGCAACAAAGCTTAACGCAGGCGCGCCAAAGCACATACCAACGAAAATCATTGAGGGTAAATAACTTGCGGCTGTGGTATCAAAACCATATACCTGATGCAAGAAGCCTGAGCCCCATACATCGGCAAAGCCTTCCAGCGGTCCCACCATTAAGCCGGCACACAGGCAAAGGAAGATAACTTTTTTATTAGTAAATACTTCTTTGATATCGGCAACTATGGTGCTATTGCTGTTACCGGGTAAATCAGGAACAGTAAAATAAGTTACCAGCGCTAATAAACTGCCAAATATGGCAAAAATCTGGACTACGGGTTTATAACCTAAAGTACTGCACATATAACTTAAAGGCCCGCCGCCATAGATAGCTCCAATCAAACCGATTGTCACCGACAGGCTTAACATACGAGTGAAACGGTTTTCTGCGAAAATCATGCGAATAATTTTGAAAGTGCCCAAAATTGCCGCTGACGATCCCATACCAATCAGCAATCGTCCTATCACCGGATAAACCCAGTGACTTGCAAACAGGATAGGTAACAAACCAATTACGGTAAGCAGGATACAACCAGTCATTACCTTGCGCGGTCCGAATCGGTCGAGCATAATCCCTATGGGTAAATGCATTAAAGAATAGCCAATGTAGTAAATGCCTGAATACTGTCCAAATACAGTCGTATCGATATGAAATTGCTGGATTATATCGTTAAGCATGATATTGGGCATTACCCGCAAAATATATTGATAGGCATAAAACAAGGAAGCGATCATCCATATAACCCAGGCAACGGGATTTGATACAGGCATAATAAACTCTCTATTAATAATTGGTTCTAAGTAAAAGCTAATTTTTTTAAAAGAAAAGTAGTATCCGCCTTAGCGGAGGATGAGGCGCAGAAGGCTTTGATAAATTTGATAAGGCAAATTATGGCAATTTATCATGCGTAATTCTCGAAAATATAGCTGATGACCAGCTTTTATATTAAACAGCTTACGTAATAATTGCAATAGGTAGCGGCGGATGTATATCTCTCTGGCAGCTCTCTCTCTCCCATATGGCTTTGTTGAATAAAAAGTAGCCTTGATGCAGCGGAGCGTAATCAAGGTTTCTATCGCGCATGCATGCACTCATGCCTTGCAAGTTCAGAGCAAGTAATCCCTCTCCTCTAAAGGCTTTTTGCAAACACGCATGATGTCATCCTGACGCTCCCAGATGCCATCCCTGGCATCTGAGGGTTTGCAAAAAGCCTTTAGAGGAAAGGGATTACTGGAGAGACTTGTAAGGGTTCTTAATCTGATTCTTCTCGCAGGCTTTGCCAAATATTGATTTATTTAACAAAGCTTATCTGATGATGGCGTAATTGGTATATAATATACAAAGTGATAATTATTTAATCCAATCAAATGACTGACCTGACACGCTTATATTTAAAAGAAAAAACCAGCAAATTAAAATACAGTGCCACACCAAAAGGAAGCATCGACATTGACCGCTTGCTGAGAGGGCTGAGTTACTGGCGTACTAATTCGCCGGCGACCAAATTAAAACCGAAGGCTCTGGTATTAGCTGACTGGCGCGCTGGGAGTTGGTCTGAAGATAAAATAGAAAAAACCAAGCACCTGGTTAAAATACTACTGGAAAAACAATTTCCCATCTATATCTGGCAAGGATCCCATCTGTTAAAAATAACCACGGATAACATAGACCTGCTGGATGACAAGCGCATCAGGAAAAATATTACACCTGATCAGAATAAAGACATTATAAAAAAAACAGCGGCCGATTATAAGCTTGGTCACGATCAGGTTCATATTATTAATGATTATTGGCTTGATTACTTGCTTGAAGAACAGGATGATCCCGCGAAGCATAATCTTGACGTTCAGGATGTTCTGAACCATAACCCCCCCAAGGAATATAGCAGATTTAAAACTGATTTAAGTAAAAACCTGGCGGCAGTATTACCTGCAAGCATCCCTCCTGTTACCACAATAATCCATAGTCAGTTTAGCGATAATGCAAATGACCTAATCAAGCAACTAAATGGATTACTTCCCCAGGCAGAATGCCTGACGCAAATTAAAAGCCTTGAGCTTAACCAGACTAGCTTAATAATCCTCTTGCAAACAGGGACTCTTGTATACCATGGCTCGACATTTACCCTTGAACAGCTTGCTGATATTGAACAGCTAAAGCTGTCGCTTTTGGACAGTGAGGCAATGCCAGACCTGACTCAGCTTCTACTAAAAACCCCAAAACTAAAGACACTCATTTTCAATATACAGATAGATGATTTTAATTTAACAGAACGCACTATTCTTCCATGCCTTGAAAACATTATATTCAAAAACGGCGGTACAATAAACGATAATTTTATTGATAATCTGGTTGCGCCTAACGCTCAGAGCCTTAAAAAATTCAAGGCTCCTGATTGCGAGGTTAAAACCAATGGAAATACCATTCTTTCATTACCTAATATGGAAGAATTAAATTTTCAAAGTAGCGTCATCAATCGGGCTCAAATTCAGACATTCCTGACAGACTGCCCAAAGCTTAAAAAGATTAATCTCCTGCATTGCGCGCAGCTTAAGAGCGAACAAGAAATATTGGAAGCAACTGCTTTCACACAAGCCAATCTCAGCGCCAATAATTTGAATTTAGTACCTTTACTTAGAGGCCCGAACGTACTGGCTACAACTGGAATACTAACTACAGCTGAAGGAGAGTTTTTTTTACCGGATATTCAGGCTTATAAATGGCTATCCACGAATATTCCATTAATAGAATCACTGACTGAACGGCCCGCGATCAACCGTTTATCATTTAAGGACTGCCTTATTCCTGCAATGAGTTTACAGCTTCTTTTACGCGCCGCTCCCAATATTAAGCGTCTGGATATCTCCAGATGCCGAGGTTTGGCAGAGGCAGAGCTTACCGATTTTTCTTTAAATAAGCTTGAAGAACTCCAGATTACAAATACTCCTATTGCACCCGATCTCTTAAGAAAGATATTGAGCCAGGCTTCTAATTTGTGTGTACTTAGCTTAGAAAAAATAGAGGCGCCAGATTTAAATTTTAACTCTTTAAACCTGCAAAAATTAGAGCAGTTAACAATTAGCGAAACCAATCTTTCCATACAAAATCTGCAAAATATCCTGATTGGCACAACACGTCTCAAAAGACTTGACCTCAACAAGGTCGCTCTAGCCTCGGAAATGTTAAACAATCTCGATCTTGGTAACCTGGAAGAGCTCACCCTCCACGGCTGTGATATCAATGACGAAGCCTTATTAACTATTCTGGCTAAAGCGCCCAAATTATATAAAATTGAGATTATGTCATGCCCTGGTATCTCTGCCGAACTGAGTGCAAAGATTGAGAAGCAAGGATATAGTTACGACAACATTGACTATTTAGTAAATAAATTTAAAGATTGGATGCCGAAGGTATATTCTTCCTCAGAAACATCGCCAATACTCGAAAACAACCAGCACAAGCTCGATGCAGATACCAAACCCGATCCGAATAAAACATTTAAAGTAGAACGTATTTTTCATACCCTTGATGGCAGTCCAGCGCCTTCGGTGAATCACGATCGCAGAGCTGTATTTAATGCCTATAGTTTAAACCCCGATCCCTGCGTAGTTAAAGATGCTTTCAATTTATTTAACAGGGGTGGCCTTGACCTTATTGAACGGCCAATGGCTGCCTGTCAGGAAGATGTTTTTTTCTTCGGTAAATCGCTTCCTAAAGTTAAATACGGCCAGCGTTTTTACGGCAAACAAGTCTTAAACCTAACTCATGAATGGCAGGCTATTGGTTCCCGGTCAGCTAATGAAGTCATGACTCATTATCATGTCGATCCCGGGCCTGTAGAAATAGCCTATTCGCAACGAGACAATTTATATTATATTCGTACCAAAGGAAAACCAGTCGAGACTGTACTTGATTTTCTGATAGAAGTTCCCAACACTAACATTGCAGTGCCTAATGCAGTAAAAACACTGGCGAAAAAAATCAGAAAGTATCATGAAAAAGAACTAAAGCTGCCCTCCCATTCGCTAACAGGCAAGCAATATCTCGATGCCATTGAGCAACAGACAGCGGGCGCTTGCCGTCATCGCGCGCTTGCCTTTTGCCATCTGCTAAACAAGCAATATCCGGAAATTCAAACACGAATTGTAGATAATGATTGCCATACCTACGTGGAAACCCTCCATAATGGGCACTGGGTAGCGCATGATTTAGGCGGTTATCCCGCTAAACTGGAGATTCAGGACAACCTTAAACATAAGCCCCCGCCTGCTCGACAATCAACGCCCGATAATCCGATACAAGCAGCGAATGATTCTCCAGAATCGGCGCCTTCAACTGCCAAAACCGGCAGTCAGGCCAGGCAATGGTTAGAACGTTACTTCAAGACATGGGAAACGGAGACGATACCACTCACTGAGCCAGTTCCATTTTGCCAGACCTTATTAACCAATGAATATAAAAAACGACTGGTACGTTGCGATTCAAGCGAACAAGTCTCTACGCTGGGATTGGCATTACAGGCCCAGTGTAGTGCACGCTCGCGTCCGGTTTATTATGTCAATTCGCCAGAGGATTTGGCGTGTTCGGCTCCTTTTGTCAAACAACTAGGTGATAAAGGCGTTGTGACTAAAGGCCCTGGCGGACCTTTGTTTGATTTCTTACAAGCCAATCAGGATGCCGCCAATCCGCCAGTATTAATTGTTAATTATGATAATTTTGCTGCCGATGATTTAGTGCGCTTTAATAGTCTGCTCGATGACAAGCGCTATGCCGATGGCACTCCCCTGCCCAAAGGCGCTCTGGTAATCGGATTGCAGAATAGCAATAACCCTGATTGTTATGAGGGAGACGATTTTTATTCCCGTTTTGAGCAGCGTATCAAATGTACTGTGTCGTCCGAACGATTTAAAACTGCTTACCCTGCATTACACATATCGCATGAGAACCCAGACTACAATAAATCCATTCAGTTATTTGGTGCGCCAGACTGGAAGGAGCGCTTGCTTGGAAACTGGATAATTAAAGGGCAGGATTTGATTTACCGCCCCGGCAGTCTTGCCGAGGCCATTCAATCCGGTAAGCCGATCATTATCGAAAATGGTCCCTGGGATGATCCGGAATTTGTCAATTTCTGGCAACAGGCAAAAGTCCTTGGCGAAATCAGGCATGGCAATCAGGCGATAAAATTACCGGCTAATTTCTCAATAATTGCCACAGAAGGATATGACTGGGCGCCGTTGATAAATCATGTGCAGTGGCGTGAGGGTTTAAGTAACAATGCCATACCGTTAAATCCCGGCAGCTTTCATAACTTTTTACAACAATACGACTGTGATAACGCGCAGCTAACACTGCACACTATTTCGGGTATTATAGAAGCCTCAGCAAATAAAACGATTGCAGTAAACCTGACTCGCACGCTCAGTGAACAACATTGGGCAATGCTGTTAACAGAATGCCGGAAGCATAAGGTAGAGCTGGTTGTCCATTGCGCACCGGGGGTAATTTTACCGCCCGAACTTAATGCGCCAGCCATGAATCCGCCGCTTTATGAGGCGAATGCAGACCGCATCAAGGTCATTGAAAGCAGTGACATCGATACCAGTGTCGCAAACCTTCTCAGCGCTGATTCGGATACCGTTGTCATTGATATTTCCGAGTGTGCGCCGCATGAGTTAATTGAGCATATTGTTAACCTGCCGGATAAAGAAAAGCTGACTTTTCAATTCAGGAAGGAATTACGTGCATTGCCTCAGGCGTTGGCAGCGAACAAGAAGGTCATTCTAAAAGGCCGTTTCAGTGAAGAATTGGCTGATGCCCTGGCTCCCTGGCTACTCAATGCCGGTACTGATCAAATAACCCTGGTGACTGATAAGGCAAACTATTTTAACTATTTACCTGTAACAAGTCAGACCATAACAGCAGATGATAAACTGGCTGTACTGCAGAAAGAATATACTGATAATGAAATTGCGCAGTTAGATAATGAAATTGCGCTGTTAGATTCGGACTATTATGACAAGGAAGGGCTTTGCAGGTTAAAGGCACGGCTAAACTATTTACGCATCCATCGTGAACAAAACAGTGATAAGGCCTGGCAAGGCATGATGGATCTCCCCGTTTATACCAAATTACCGGATTTCGATTTAACTAACAGCGCTGCAGTTACCGCCGAGTTCAATGCAAACCGACTTAAAGCTGTTAATCAGGTTCTGTCCTCTTCACCCTACGCCCTCTTAACCGGCTTGACAGCGGTTGGAAAAACTACCTTTATCAAAAAAGTTTTAAAACCTTCTGGCGTAAAAGTTCACTATGGTGAAAACAGCCTGCTTGCATGGGCTAACGACCAATCCGACAAAGTTAAAGTCCTGTTTATTGATGAGGCTAATATTGGCAGCAATCACTGGTCTGCATTTGAAGGCTTATTTAATAATCCGCCGACTATCCTGATTGATGGCGTACTGCATCCATTAACAGACAAGCACAAAGTGATTTTTGCCGGCAATCCGCTTAGTTATGGCGGCGAACGCATCATGCCTGAGCTTTTTGAGCGTCATGGCAACGCGATTGTCTTTGATCCCTTGCCTCCGGAAGCCATTTATGAAGATAGCTTAAAACCTGTTTTCGCCAATACCTCCTGCGCCGAAAAAGCCGAAGCAATTGCCCATGATATTTTGGCAGTCTATCGCTTTCTGGTTGAGTGCTCTACTACTGAAATACTGATTTCGCCGCGCGAATTACAAATGATGGCGCTGTTAACTGCCAGCTATCATACCAAACACCCCGATAGCGACCCTGTCGTTGCAGCACAGCATTATGCATATCAAATAGGGCTTGCCTGTACCCCAGCGCATAAGAAAAACGAGTTTGAGGCCAAGTTTAAACCTGAAATACCCTTTGTCCACGCGCCAGCAGAGACTAATCCCGAGATAAAAACCAAATTTATTATTACGTCATCTCGCCAGCCGCTCTGCCAGCAACTGGATGACTTGCTCAATTTGTACGATTTTCGCCGGCGTGGAACTAATCGTGAGCAAAAGTTTGGCGGCTTGGGGGGGATTATTATCGAGGGTATGCCGGGAGTTGGTAAAACTGAACTGGTTATTAATCGTTTACTTACCCATGGTTTTAAAGAAGCGCACATCACGGATACGGTTGTGCCTGAAAAAGCGTTTTACCGTATGCCGGTAAGTATGTCGCCCGTCGAGATGGAAAAATTGTTTTTGCGGGCGTATCAGACTGGAGCAGTGGTCATTCCTGATGAAATCAACAGCGCCCCGATGATGGAACGTCTGAGGAATGATTTGCTGACAGGCAGATTACCTAACGGTAAAAAACTGGAACAGGCAGGCGGTCTCATGATTGGCACGCAAAATCCGATTACGCTGGCTGGCAGAAAAGCGACCGTAACGGCACTCGCACGGCGGATAATGAGTGCTGACCTCCTGCCGCATCCGCGCGAAGAAATGCTCGCTATCATTAAAGAAAAAGGAGTCCCTGATGGTCTGGCGCATGACATGGTGAATGTGTTTGAACAACAGGCGGCTTATGCACGCAAACATAACAAACAACCTGCACCGACTTTTCGTCATTTAACACGGCTGGCAAAAAATATAGTTAAAGGTAAAATTAAAGCGGAAGAAATCCTGGGTAAAAGCGTTGAAAATCAAGTCGCGTCTCCACCTTCCGAACCGGTATCAACATCCTTTTCACAACAGGATAAGCTAATTGATTTACTAACCAGAATTTGCAGCAACAACAAGTACTGGCGCGAACACACCCGGGTCGGCGCTAAACCCGCTGGCGTGAAACAAATTCAAATATTGTTGAATAAGGAAGAGAGCTCTCGCTTTCAGTTAATCAGCGCTTTGGCTGCAGAAAAATACAGCGCCCATTTTCAATTCTTCCATGCAGTATTTCGTGGCCGTGACGCGAAAACTAATGAGCTCTATCGTATTATACGCCAGCTTAAAAGTAACGACTCAACCACTATTGCCAAAGTCATAGATGATTTAGAGGCGTTTCAGCAACAGCAAACCGTTGCATCAACTAAACCTTTACCTTAAATAATGTTGGGTCAAACGGGTTTTACAGCCCATATTCGTTCGGCCTGAGGAAAATGCGGAGCATTTGTCTCGAAGGCTTGGCACTGTGCCACAGGCTTCGAGACAGCGCTAAAGCGCTTCCTCAGCCCGAACGATATTGTGAAATGTAGAAATTTAATTCTTAGCTTTACGGCCATGGGTCGTTTGACCCACATTTCTACCCACCTTTTTTGTTGACCAATAAGAACCCAGCCGGAGATCGGATGACGCTTTGGGGTTTTAGGTATATAATTCGATCAAATTTTTTGCCTTAGTCTGTAATTATGCCATCAACGCTGTTTAACTTTCCTGAATCCGACAAGAAACAAGCCTGGGGACAATTGTCAGGCTGCAGCCTTTCACTTGCACTGGCTGAATATTGCCGTCAGCATACTGGTATCAAACTGTTAATTGCGCCAGATAACCAGGTCGCGGCCCAGCTTTATGATGAGCTGCGTTTTTTCCTGGCCGATAATAACAACCAGCAAATTCTGCTTTTTCCTGACTGGGAAACCTTACCTTATGATCAATTTTCGCCCCATCAGGATATCATTTCAGAACGCTTGACCACATTGACCCGTTTGCAGCAAACGACAAATGCCATTGTTTTAAGCTCTGTCACTACCCTGATGCACAGGCTGTGCCCGCCACAGTTTCTACAACACCATGCCTTTGTCCTCCAGGAAGGCCAGACATTTGACATTGAGCATTTCAGAAACCGCCTGCAGCATGCAGGGTACTATGCAGTTAATAAAGTCCTTGAACATGGCGAGTTTGCTGTTCGCGGTTCCATTATTGACGTTTATCCCATGGGGAGCCCGGTTCCATTTCGCATTGAGTTATTTGATGATACGGTTGAAAGCTTGCGGCAATTTGATGTCGAAACGCAGCGAACTATTAGTAAAATCCCCAATATCGAAGTACTGCCTGCCCGTGAATTTCCCTTAAACGAAGCCAGTATAACCGCATTCAGGCGCCATTTCCGGGAGCAATTTTCCGGGAACCCAAGCCAATCGCCAATTTATGAAACCGTTAGCGAAGGCAAACTGCCGTCAGGTATTGAATATTATCTGCCGCTGTTTTTTGATCAGGCAGCAACAATTTTTGATTATTTGCCTGCCGATGCAACCGTCTTTACCATTGGCCCATTCCCGGAACAGGCAGAACACTATTGGCAGGAATTAACAACCCGCTACGAGCAGCGTTGTTATGATATTACAAGGCCTATCCTTAAACCTGAAATCTGTTTTCTCACTCCGACAGAAATTCTCACGCATGCGAATCAATACCTGCAAATACGCTGCTTTCACCAACCTGTAGAAAAAAAAGGCGTGGTTTGTAATTTTAAAACCAGCCCCGCGCCTTCGCTGCCGGTTGCACGCCAGGCGGAGCAGCCGCTGAAGAAACTGGCGGATTATCTGGCTCAACCCGGTCAGCGTTATCTTCTGGTCGCAGAAAGTGCGGGAAGACGGGAAGTTTTGCTTGATTTGATGAAGCAATCCGGTATTCGCGCCGCAGTGCAGCCGGACTGGCCGGCTTTTCTCGCCAGCAACGAACCGATTAATATCACTACCGGGCCTTTAATTGAAGGGGCTGAGCTGATTGATAGCCGCATTGCTATCATTGTTGAAGCGCAGCTCTTTGGAGAACAGGCCGTTCCCCAACGCCGTGCCAGCCAGAAAACGGTCGATCCGGATTTAATTATTCGCGATCTTGCCGAACTACAGTTGCAGGCACCGGTTGTTCATCTGCAATTTGGAGTCGGCCGCTATCAAGGATTAACAACGCTTGAATCAAATGGCATTACCAATGAGTTTCTTATTCTGTCTTATGCAGGCGGCGATCGCATCTATGTGCCGGTGACTTCATTGCATTGCATCAGCCGTTATACCGGATTGGACAGCGAACATGCTCCTTTACATAAGCTCGGCACCGACCTATGGCAAAAAGAAAAGAAAAAAGCTGCTGAAAAAATTCACGATGTCGCGATTGAATTATTGGAAATATATGCCAAACGCGAAGCTAAACCGGGCTTTGTGTATGAATATAATCAGCAGGAATATCAACGCTTTGCCAGCGGATTTCCGTTTACAGAAACTGCCGATCAGTTAAACGCGGTTGAGCAAATCATTAATGACATGAAATCGCCCCGCCCCATGGATCGCTTAATCTGTGGCGACGTGGGATTCGGTAAAACAGAAGTCGCTATGCGTGCTGCGTTTCTGGCGGTTCAAAACGGTAAACAGGTCTGCGTACTGGTTCCGACAACGCTGCTTGCCGGTCAACACTATGAAAATTTCCGCGATCGCTTTGCTGATTTCCCAATTAATATTGAATTGCTATCGCGTTTTCGCAGTGGAAAAGAAGCAGCTCAGGTTATTGATGGCCTGGCTACTGGCCGCGTTGATATTGTTATCGGAACCCACAAACTTTTTTCAAAAGACATTCAATTTAAAAATCTTGGTTTATTGATTATCGATGAAGAACATCGTTTTGGCGTCAAGCAAAAAGAACATATCAAAGCAATGCGGAACAATGTTGATATTTTATCGATGACAGCTACCCCTATTCCCCGTACATTAAATATGTCGTTAGCGGGCATCCGGGATATTTCACTTATTGCAACCCCGCCTGCCAAGCGTCTGGCAATCAAAACTTTCTGGCAGGAAAAAAACGATCGCATTGTCCGGGAAGCATTATTAAGGGAAATTTTGCGCGGCGGCCAAGTCTACTTTCTTCATAACAATGTCCAGACAATTGAGCGTATTTGCCAGGATTTACAAACGCTGGTCCCGGAAGCCAAAATCAGAAGCGCCCATGGCCAGATGCGCGAACGCGAGCTTGAACGGATTATGTCTGATTTTTACCACCATCGTTTTAACGTGCTGGTCTGTACAACTATCATTGAAACCGGAATTGATATTCCAACGGCAAACACGATTATCATTGACCGGGCCGATAAATTCGGCCTTGCCCAACTTCATCAATTACGCGGCCGGGTTGGCCGCTCCCATCATCAGGCTTACGCCTACCTGCTGACCCCGGACGCCAAGCTGTTAACGGCAGATGCGGTGAAAAGGCTTGAAGCCATTGTCTCATTGGAAGATCTGGGCGCAGGTTTCACGCTTGCAACCCATGATATGGAAATCCGCGGCGCCGGCGAACTTCTTGGTGAAGAGCAAAGCGGTAATATGCATGCAATAGGCTTTAGCCTGTTTATGGAAATGCTTGATAAGGCTGTTAGTGATCTGAAAGCAGGAAAAACTCCTGAACTGGCTGCGCCTATTCATCAGGGACCGGAAATTGATTTACGCATCAGCGCTATTTTACCATCCGATTACATAGGCGATATCCATACCCGGTTAATCATGTATAAACGAATTGCCAATGCTAAAAGCAAAGAACAATTAAACGACTTACAGGCAGAAATGGTTGATCGCTTTGGACTTTTACCGCCACCAGCGAAATATCTACTCATGGTGACTGAATTAAAGCTTCTCGCCAGCGAATTGGGCATAGGTAAAATCAGTGCGGCAGGTCAGCAAGGCAAGATCGAGTTTAATGAAACGCCTCAGCTTGATCCGGCAGTTATTATCAGTCTGATTCAAGTCCATGCCAAACGTTATCAGCTTGACGGCCCTACTCGCTTAAAGTTCTTGCTTGATGGCATCAGCCATGAAGAGCGGATCGTGGAGATTAAGCTGTTATTGATTAAATTGTCCGGTAATGGAGCCGAAAAGTCATAATAACAAAAAAATTTTGTCATTCCGTCTAAAACGGATATCTATTCTCAAGTTGGCTCTTTACCTTGTTTGATAGCTGACTTGCCATTAAGCTAAGGATGCTGTCATTCCCGCGCAGGCGGGAATCCATTTCTCAAGTTGGCTCCTTACTTGTTTGAGAGATGGATCCCCGCCTTCGCGGGGATGACATATTTTCTTAACTTAATGGCAGTGAATCTACGCTTCATTATATACACCAGAACGGTTATGATATATAATTGAACATACAAATCAATTATTACACGAAACCATGCCATCTACTTCTGTTCATTTACAAGTAAAGCAAGCCATAGATGCTCAGGATGCCGGCGCGCTCAAAGAATTATTAAACCAAAACCCGGGACTTGATCTTGATGATTTTACACCTAACCATCTATCGGCGTTATGGTTGGCGCTGAATCCGCCGGCTGGTAAAGGAGTTTCAGGAGCGGTTATTAAATGTTTGCTTGACACCGGGAGAATTAATCCTGCTCTCATGTATGACCGGGTAACGCCGCGGAATTTTGTTGCTACAGTCTATCCACAGGAAAAGTCAATACATAATCGTATTGAAAGGCTTGAAAATCGGTATGTACGGGAACATCGGGCCCGGCCCGGGGAAAGAGCCGATGAGAATGCAGGGCAGCGTTTTGCGGCCGATAGCCAAAATACCCATGATAGCGTGGTTGTAAAAGCAACCGATGACAGCATCGTTTCCCTTTACCAGCGTTATAACGGCTCTGCACAGCCTGACCAAAATCTGGAAGATTTTTTAAACCAATTACGGCCGGATGACGGACTCAGTGAACAAGAAATTATAGCGGCACGAAAAGCCTGCAGACGAATTATGAGACAGAGTGAAACCCGGGAGTATGAATTACCCTCTGAACAAAAAGTGCATTTAACGAACCGGCAAGTCCAGGAGCTACTCTGGCAAGCGGTCAATGACACTCGGCCGGAATCGTTTGTGTACGGTACTGATATGTCAGCATCAGAAACATTGGTACGCAAGCGTCTGTTCGCAAAACATTTGGCGATGTCTCAAAACGAGTATGGCCCTGATAATCCGGCATGCTGGATGGGAACCCGTAACCAGATGGTAAGCTGTATGGACGCCATACACTGTGATGTCCGTATCGCCCAAGAATTGCCAATCACCGAAGAGTCTATTGGCGAGCAATACACCGCCTACTGCAAAAGCCGGCTTGAAGAGCTGGCACGAAAAGCGCCTGACCTGTTTCGCGAATATTTGCACTATTATGCGCTTCGTGGATTACCTGGCGGATGCCGTTCGGATGAAGAGGCTCCAAAAGCTTTACAGGACTGGGTAACAAAAGTGCATGACCAGTTTGCTGATGCCGTGAAAAAAGAGTATCGCGACACTAAACCGGAAAAAAAGGAAATCAAGCCTGAGCAATTAGATTCCTTGTTAGCGAATTTACGCGATCCACTCTGTTTAGGGGAAGCCGGGGAACTGGAAACGTTATTAGTGCCCGGATTGAATCGCCTTTCAGCGCTACTGTTTACCCTGTTTGCGCAAGGGATGCCTCTGGGCGAGAAGTTATTTGGCGATACTAAAGCAACTGTCAGCGAGCATGTTCATCAATTGATAACAACTCATTGCGCCCGGGAGCAAACCCCGCCATCTGTAGCTTTTGTCCAGGCAATAGTCAGCGAAGTAGCGGATTATCTGCAGTCGGCAATTAACTCAGAGAGGTTAAAAAATGTTTTGCTGGAAAGCGAGAGCGCCAGCCTCTGGAAGCCTTTGTTTGATCAGTTTAATCCCGAACAAACAGCAGTTTTATTAAACAATCTCAAAGCCAAAGCGGTGCAATTACTGGAAATTGGTAAAAGAGTAACTGAACCCTGCTACTTTTGGCAGACCCTGGTCGAGGAGTTAAGCGAACGCTGGGGCAAAAAACATTCTTTAATTAAATGGCTTGGCACGTTGCCTGAATCGCTGCGCCAGCAATTTTTAAATAATATTGCGAGTAAATATGGCTACCCGCTCAATGCCATTGGCGAATCAGCGCTGATGGAAGAAGCATTTAGCCTTGGCCTTGCAGAAGGCTACCTCTCACACTTTAAAATCGGCAAGCCGATAACAATCCGCGACAGGGACTTGCGGGGCGTGGATTTAAAGCAGGTCGATTTAAGCAATATTGAGTTTGAAAATTGCGATTTACGGTGCACCTTTTTGTTTGACAACCCAACGCTTAAAGCCAGCCATATTGAAAAAAACCGGGTTGATGAACTATTTTGTCAGCATGCCGTACAGAACAAACGCTCTGATGCTTTAAAAATTGCGATGTCAACGACGAAAATAGCCCAGTTTTTGCAGGCAGGCTTAATAAAATTTCTTTGTCAAACATGGGCTTGGAGAGATGGCTTTATAACCATGATGGATTCTATTATTAACAGCCCCTATTTTAATAAAGAACTTTTTCTACAACATAAAGTACTTATAAATTCGGTAAAAAATGATGCGATACCTGACAATATAAAACTGGTATTAGAAAGCCGCTATTGCACCTCAGAAGCGTTTTGTGTTCGTGATGAACGAGGAACAATTGTTGATACGGTATTATTGCAAATCATAAGAAAAACATACCACTTTAATTATGAAAGAAATTTTAAATTACTTGATACTCTATTACAAAGTCCGAAATTGACGCCAGAAATATTTACTGCCCGGAGCTCTCAAGGCAATCTGTTTTTAAACAGTATTTATACAGCTTGTGCCTACTCCCCTGCCATTGTATATTTCTATACTCTTGTAACCCATAAATACACTACCAAGCAAATGGCAAGAGAAGCCATTAAGACAATCAATAGTAGAAACATTAAACTAGATAGTGCTCAAAAAGACTATTTAAACATTGTAAAAACGTACCTGCGATTACCCCAAAATTACAGCCGAATTTATAACGCAACTTCAGGTTCGAAGTTAGATAAGGCTTGTGCATTATTAAACGACTATACCAAAAATAACTCATCGAAGTTGCGCTTTTTATCCGGCCACTGGAATCGTCACTATATTAGCGATGTGAATAGAATTCTCCAGCAGGTTAATAATAGTGATATCACTACAGTTGATGCATTGCTTTCCGCTTTGTTTGCAGTTAATCCCGCTAACAGAGCCGGCTCATTGAGCGCACGGATAATATTTATTATGAATGAGCGTAATAAAGCATTGCCTGCTCAGGCTATCGCTGACGCGCCTGATGCTGATGCGGCTCCTGGACTGCAAATGTGTTGATCTGGTTTTATAGCTGAATAAACCTTCATTATATACACCAGATCTGTTTTGATATATAATTAATCAAACAAATCAATTTTTACACGAAACCATGCCATCTACTTCTGTTCATTTACAAGTAAAGCAAGCCATAGATGCTCAGGATACCGGCGCGCTCAAAGAATTATTAAACCAAAACCCGGGGCTTGATCTTGAGGATTTTACACCTAATCACCTCTCGGCGTTATGGTTGGCGCTGAATCCGCCGGCTGGTAAAGGTATTTCAGGAGCAGTTATAGAATGTTTGCTTGACACCGGCAGAATTAATCCTGCTCTCATGTATGACTGGGTAACGCCACGGGTCTTTGTTGCTACAGTCTATCCACAGGAAAGGACGATACATCATCGTATTCGATGGCGTGAAAATCAGTACATTCAGGAACATCGGGCCCGACCCGGGGCAAGAGCCGATGAGAATGCAGGGCAGCGTTTTGCAGCCGATCGCCAAAATACCCATGATAGCGTGGTTGTAAAAGCAACCGATGACAGCATCGTTTCCCTTTACCAGCGTTATAACGGCTCTGCACAGCCTGACCAAAGTCTGGAAGATTTTTTAAACCAATTACTGCCGGATGACGGGCTCAGTGAGCAAGAAATTATAGCGGCACAAAAAGCCTGCAGACGAATTATGAGACAGAGTGAAACCCGGGAGTATGAATTACCCTCTAAACAAAAAGTGCATTTAACGAACCGGCAAGTCCAGGAGCTACTCTGGCAAGCGGTCAATGATACGCGGCCGGAAGCCTTTGTGCACGGTACTGATATGTCGGCATCAGAAACATTGATACGCAAGCGTCTGTTCGCAAAACATTTGGCAATGTCTCAAAACGAGTATGGCCCTGATAATCCGGCATGCTGGATGGGAACCCGTAACCAGATGGTAAGCTGTATGGACGCCATACACTGTGATGTCCGTATCGCCCAAGAATTGCCAATCACCGAAGAATCTATTGGCGAGCATTACACCGCCTACTGCAAAAGCCGGCTTGAAGAGCTGGCACGAAGAGAGCCTGACCTGTTTCGCGAGTATTTACGCTATTATGCGTTGCGTGGATTACCTGGAGGATGTCGCCTGGAAGAGACAGTGCCAGAGGCGTTAAAGGACTGGGTAACACAAGTGCATGACCAGTTTGCTGATACCGTGAGAACAGAGTATCGCGACACTAAACCGGAAAAAAAGCAAATCGAGCCTGAGAAATTGGATTCCCTGTTAGATTATTTACGCGATCCACTCTGTTTAGGGGAAGCCGGGGAACTGGAAACGTTACTAGTGCCCGGATTGAACCATCTTTCAGCGCTACTGTTTACCCTGTTTGCGCAAGGGATGCCTCTGGGCGATAAATTATTTGGCGATAGTAAAGCGGCTGTCAGCGAGTATGTTCATCAATTGATTACCGCTCATTGCGCCCGGAAGCAAACCCCGCCCTCTGTAGCTTTTGTGCAGACAATAGCCAGCGAAGCAGCGGATTATCTGCAGTCAGCCATTATCCCTGAGAGGTTAAAAAACCTTTTGCTGGAAAGCGAGAGCGCCAGTCTCTGGAAGCCTTTGTTTGATCAGTTGAATCCAGAACAAACAGCAGTTTTATTAAACAATCTCAGCGCGAAAGCGGTGCAATTACTGGCCATTGGTCAAAGAGTAACCGAACCCTGCTGCTTTTGGCAAACCCTGGTCGAGGAGTTAAGCGAACGCTGGGGCCAAGAGCATTCTTTCATTAAATGGCTTGGCACGTTGCCTGAATCGCTGCGCCAGCAATTTTTAAATAATATTGCGATTAAATATGGCTACCCGCTCAATGCCATTGGCGAGTCAGCGCTGATGGAAGAAGCATTTAGCCTTGGCCTTGCAGAAGGCTACCTCTCACACTTTAAAATCGGCAAGCCGATAACAATCCGGGGCAGAGACTTGCGGGGCGTTGATTTAAAGCAGGTCGATTTAAGCAATATTGAGTTTGAAAATTGCGACTTACGGTGCACCTTTTTGTTTGGCAACCCAACGCTTAAAGCCAGCCATATTGAAAATAATCGGGTTGATGAACTATTTTGTCATCATGCCGTACAGAACAAACGCTCTGATACTTTAAAAATTGCAATGTCAACGCCGAAAATAGTCCAGTTTTTGCAGGCAGGCTTAATAAAATTTCTTTGCGAAAGCTGGGCCTGGAGACAAAGCCTTATAATGCCCATGATGGATTCTATTATTAACAGCCCCTATTTTAATAAAGAACTTTTTTTACAACATAAGGTACTTATAAATTTGATAAAAAATAGAGCGATACCCGACGTTATAAAGCTGGCTTTAGAAAGCCGCAATTGCACCTCGGACGCGCTTTATGTTCGTGATGAACGAGGAACAATTATTGATACGGTATTATTGGATACATTAAGCAGGCTACTTATGACCGAAAGGGATAGAGAAATATTTAACTATCTATTAGAAAGTCCGAAATTGACGCCAGAAATATTTACTGCCAGGAACTCACAGGGCAATCTGTTTTCATACAAAATTTTTACAGCTCGTTACTACTTCTCTACCATCGAATCTTTCTATAACCTTGTAACCCATAAATACACTACCGAGCAAATGGCAAAAGAAGCCATTGATATAATCAATAGTAGAATCAAGAGGCTAAACAGTCATCAAAAAAACTATCTGAACATTTTAAAAACGTACCTGCGATTACCCCAAAATTACAGCCGAATTTATAACGCAGCTTCAGGTTCTGACTTAGATAAGGCTTGTGCATTATTAAAAGACTATGCCAAAAATAATTCATCAACGTTGCGCTTTTTATCTGGCCACTGGAATCGCCACTATATTAGCGATGTGAATAGAGTTCTCAGGCGGGTGAATAATAAAGAAATTAACACAGTCGATGAATTGCTTACCGTTTTGCTCGCAGTTAAACCCGCTAACAGAGCCGGCTCATTGAGCGCACGGATAATATTTATTATGAAAGAGCATAATAAAGCATTGCCTGCTCAGGCTATCGCTGACGCGCCTGATGCTGATGCGGCTCCTCCCGCTGACCTGCAAATGCGTTGAACAGTGAAGCTTTAAAGCCATTATCCCCGCCAGGGGGCTTGTTGAATAAATCAAGATATGGCAAGCCTGCGGGAAGATGAGTTAAATTTTATGCATGCGTTAGAATCAGAGTGAGAACAATTACCAATCTATCCAGTAATCCCTTTCCTTTAAAGGCTTTTTGCAAACCCTCAGATGCCAGGGATGGCATCTGGGAGCGTCAGGATGACTTCATGCGTGTTTGCAGAAAGCCTTTAAAGGAAAGGGATTACCCGCTCCGAACTTGCAAGGCATCAGTGACTAAACGCGCGGTGAAACCTTGATTACGCTTCGCTGCATCAAGGCTACTCTCTATCTGTTGATCCTAATTTTTTTGTTCCAATTCTTTCATTAGCTTTTCAGCTTCAGAACGTTGTGCTTCATCACCAAAATCAATTACTTCCTGGAGTGATTGTCGTGCTGCTTCGGGGTCATCCATGCCTATATAGGTTTTAGCCAGGGCAAGCAAAGTATCAAGCGCTGATTTGCTCTTTACTGGTTTATCCTGATTTTGTTCAGGTTGAAAATCAATGACTGCTTCACTCGACTCATCATCAGCAACTTGTTCTGCCGCGGCGGGTTCGGCGGGAAACTCCGCTTTATCAGGTACAACAAAATCAAGTGTGTTATCGTCCTGTTCAGCAACAGGGACATCAATATCAGCCGATTCCTGTTGAGTAATTACCTTGTCCAACCCGGGCTCAAAATCAAGTATGTAGTCATCAGGGTTAACCGGCTGTTCTGGCGCTGTTACTATGTTATCATCTTCTTGCTCAGGTTCAATCGCTTCCTCTGGCGCCACAGGCAAGTTTTGCCCTGGCTGCGCTTCATCAGCAAGTTCTTCTTCTGGTCCAATAACCGGTTGCTCAGCACTCATTTGTTGTACAGGCTCGGGTTCGACGAAAGGCGGGAGCGTAGGCGGCTCGGCTTTTGGCGGCTCAGTCGTGATTGTTTCTGGCTCAGGTTCGGGTGAATTGGATGAAGCTGCTATCTGAGCGCGTTCTTCTCGTAGCTTATGCCACCACCAGTACAATACGCCATAACCTCCTATCAAACCGGCGGCAAATAAAATGCTTATCCATAAACTGGATGAATCATCTGTATTATCAGCCAACTGATTAACCTGTGCTTTTAAACCTTGTCTTTGTTTAACAATTGCCTGTATCTGTTGCCGCAGCCTCGCCATTTCAGCCGTTTGCCGGGTTAATTTCTGTTCTAACTCGCTATTTTTGGTTTCTAGCGAACCGATTTTATCTTTTAACCGGGTATTTTCGGTGCGAACGGTGTCAATTGCTGCGGCATTGATATCAATTTCTGCTTTAAACTTCTCATGAGAGCCAGCTGATTCTGTACTCTCGCTGCCAAAGAATGATTGCGGCACAGCCATCAAAGTTGAAATCATGCCTTGTGCGGGAGCAGACTTATCATGACTGACTGCATTGTTAACGGGGGTTTCAGCAGGGGTTGTGTTAACCTGCGGCTGAGGAAACTGGGATGCGCCGGTTTCGCCATTTATATAAGGCGGTAACAGCACATGCTTTATCTCCTGTTTTGCCTGCCAGGCTGCATCATGAGCTTCAACCTCCTGCTTGGCCAAATCATCCGGTACTTTTAAAATTTCCTCGCGGGCAGGAATCTGCAGCCGTTCACCTGCTTTTAATCCGTTCAGGTTACCCTGAGTAAAAGCCTGTGAATTAGTGCCGACTATAGCCAAAATTACCTGTTGTAAAGAAGCGCCGTCAACACTGTAACGTTGGGCAATCTGCCAGATATTTTCATTGGCAAGGGTTGGGCCGTATATCACGTCTTTATGTGCCGCTGTATTTAGCGGGGGTTGTTGTTCCACAATATGGTTATAAACGGGTTTATCAATAACTCCGGGTTGCCCGCGCATCACCATCGGAGCAAGGTATTTGGAGTTAGGTTTGAACTGGCGTGTGCTTAATTGATAATTGGGCGGATCAAGTAATATGGTATAGGCACGGTATAATTGCCCTTGCGGCCAGGCCAGATCAACAACAACCTCCAGATACGGCTCTGTAATCCGCTCAGATGAGTTAATTGCAATTACCGGCTTGCCGCTCGCATTTTTTGTTACATTAAATGATAACAAAGAAACATTATCGCCAAGGACCAGACCCAATTGTTCATATTCCTCTGGTAAGGCAAGATGCGCTTTTATTCCGGACAAAGGAATACCGTCAACATCAATCAGCGGAATTTCCGCCTGAAAATGTTGGTTCAAATAGGATTTTACCGCCATATCGCCCATACCCAACGCAAAACTGCTCAGAGGCAATGACAGTAATAAAATAGATGTGTAGAGTTTTTTTCTATTCAACCGCGCTCCCGGCCTGGACTTTTAACTTGTTTACACAACCTGTGTATATACCCAATAAAAAGGATAGCTTAAACTGAAAATAGCATCATATATTGTGATACACAACCCCTGTAACGGTTTATTACAACTCCAAATGGCAAATTCTATCCATTTAAAAATTTTGGTAGCTCCCCCCGTCATCCCGAGCGCAGCGAGGGATCTCCAACAAACGGCATGTACTAAATTAATGTCAAAAGCGCTTGAAAAATTATGTGTTTATGATCAAATAGCCACATGAAAGACTACGAACAAAAAGCATGTTTTGTTATCCTGCCCAGATTGTCGCTGTTCACTATTCACAACCCCCGTTATTGGGATATATCGATCGTTATGCTAGAGATTCTGCCTCTGAAGGGAGATCCCTCGCTGCGCTCGGGATGACGTGGGGAGTCACAAATTTTGCAACGCAACCAATAATTGTCGCCTATACTAACAAATATAACTTTCCTGACATTTAATATTTATAAGTACTGTTATTTCTTAAGCTGATGTTTGAAATTTGTATATAGCAATGGGGCATAATATGCAAAGTAAAGAGGAAAAGGCTGGGTTGCGGACTGATCAACAGCCCTCGTTTCGAGGTAAACTTCAAAGTACAGGAGGGCCGCCGCCGTCACCTCGCACGGCGGCAAGCGCTGCTGTCAATGAGCAGCCTAAAATCGAATCGCCCTCACCCTCTCGCTTTGATCAGGGGCCTGCGATGCGAAGTAAACTTCAAAGTACAGGGGGACCGCCCCCCACTCCTCGCACGGCGGCAAGTTCCCCTGTCAAAGAGCAGCCTAAAATCGAATCGCCTTCACCCTCTCGCTTTGAGCAACAGCCTGCGGTACGAAGCAAGCTTGAAAGTACAGGAGGACCACCTCCATCTCCTCGCACGGCGGCAAGCTCCCCTGCCAAAGAGCAGCCTAAAATTGAATCGCCTTCACCCTCTCGCTTTGAGCAACGGCCTGCGGCGCGAATCAAACTTGAAAGTACAGGCGGACCGCCTCCAACTCCTCGCACGGCAGCAAGCGCTCCTGTCAAAGAACAGCCTAAAACCGAATCGCCTACAATTTCAAGCCCTGCGGCAAGCGCTCCTGTCCAAGAGCAGCCTAAAAGCGAATCGCCTCCACGCTCTCGCTTTGATGAATGGCCTAAAAGCGAATCAACTACAACCTCTCGCTTTGAGGAATATTCCGCGATGCGAGATAAATTTAAAAGTACAGAAGGATCGCCCCAATCTCCTGTTTCTGAGGCAAGTGCTCCCGTGATAGAGCAGCCTAAAAGCGAATCGCCTCCACCCTCTCGCTTTGAGGAACCGCCCTCGTCGCGAAGTAAATTTGAAAGTACAGGAGGACCGCCTCCATCCACTGACTCTGAGGCAAGCGCTCCTGCCAAAGAACAAGATCAAGCTATATTTATGGCGCCTCCCACATCTTCTCTCCAAGTGGAAAAAGATCCTCTTACTGCAAAAAGTGATCACAAGGAATCTTTATTGGAAAAATTAGGAAATGCTCTAAGCAATTTTGTCAATGCAATTAAGAATCTTGTTACAAGTTGTGCTCAAAAAAATGAAGAGAAAGAAGAAAATAAACAGGATAAGGGGATGAATCCATGAATGCCAGTCATTACAACTCCTCCCATGCGGATAAATTAAATAATTTGCTACAGGCTTTAAAACCTGAGTTAGTACGATTAAACGGAATATTAAGAACAGCAAAAGATATTGAGAGTCCGTATAAAAATGGGCTTATGCATCTGGTTGCACTTACAAATATGCAATTCCAACTAGAAAAAAGACAGGATGTTGAGGGGTACGTCAATTTAATTATTGAAGAACTCCATGGAATTGTTATGCTTTTCAATCGAGTTGTAGAAGACGATGATTTCAGAGAGTTATATGAGAAACAAGGGATATTTACTGCTTTTTCTGAGATCCAGAAAAATATTACTAAAATTATTGAACACAATGAAAACCAGATTTAATAACGTTAATACGCACTTTAGATAGAACTGGTTGTATTTTCTGAGTAGCTATACTATAAATTATATAAGAAACAGGGAGTAACGACGATGAGTGTATCAACTGAAAATACGTTAAACACATTGATAAATTCCATCGCGAATGATTCACCTGATGTGCTTACCATGTATCAAATATACAGAGAAGTTGCCATTAACAAAAATGTGCATGTATTAGCAAAGGCAGCTATTGATTTTAATAATGTCGAACTGCTGGAAGCCATTTTAACAGATTTTCCAATTAAAAATTGGGAATGGTTATTCAGTTATCAAACGTCTGCAGGAACTACAACATTAAGCTATTGTGAGATTCATGGTTTGAGTGACGATATATATAACTTGTTAAAAGCCAATGGCGCGATGCTAATCCATGCGCCGCTTGCCGTACCGGATGAATCATGAATGTCATAAACTGGAAATAATCATGATTAGTTTCAATTACCTCAAGGGAAAATTATTACATTATTTAGAGTATATTAAAAATAGTCATTTAATTTTAAAAACAACCGCTAGTCATTATCCTCAATCATTACATCCATGGTGCGGCGTTGAAAATATACATCTCCATCATTCCTTTGAGAAGCAGCGTCCTTCATTAATAAAAAAATATACTCGATTGAAAGGAGAGCTGGATAGAATAAAGCTATATGATGAAAGACAGTTATCCTATGATGATCATGTTTCCAGAATTAAAGTACAAGGCAAGTTACTTGATACCGCAATGTTTATCCGCCCCACTCTATCAGAAACAGAATATGAAACTCTGGATTTGAATAAATTGCCGGATTGCTCTCAAAATTTACAAGATATTATTAATAAAAATCCCCAGTTGCATACAAAACCCGCACCATTTGACTATTCAGAAATGGAAAAAAAAGATAGCACGACTCTGCCAGTCTGTGTCGGATTGCCAGAAGAGCTGGGGAGTAATTATGTATTTAATGAATCACAGTTACTTACTGAAAACGTTTTACATTTACCGATAAAAATCAGTGCCGACAATGCAAGGGAATTATTAAAAGAAGGAAGGGTGCTGGCACAGAGTCGAAATCCAATTGAATATGATAAAATTTATCTGCCAAAAGAATTAAAATATTTAATGCCCTTAATTAAACATGCTTGTCAAATTGAAAGACAATGCAATCCTGAATTTATGAATCAATACTATATTTTCCTATCTGTCAGTCATTCAATTGTCCAACCTGGCACAATGCAACGACGTGGGGGGTGGCATATTGATGGCCATCAAGGGTATGAGCGTTTGCAAAAAAATGGCAAAAAGCTTCCTTGCGATAGACAATATTTAATTTCAAATGTATTACCTACTGAGAGTATTCATTGTCGTTTCGACTTTAATAAGCTCCGTGAATATTGCAAAAAAAATTATTGCGATTTGGATTCAATTAATATGCAAGATGTAATTGAGCAACAAGCAAGCGCTTATGAAAGTAATGAAAATATTATGAGACTCCAGGAAAACCAACTAAATTTTCTCAATCCCTATATGGCCCATAGAGCGGTATGTAATCATACAGATAAACCGATAACAAGAACGTTTGCACGCATCTTATTTTCTACATTTACCCGAAATCGCCTGGGCGATTCAATTAATCCAATATTAGGACCTGTTTATCCATTAAAAATTAAAACAATTAAAGATATTCATGAAATTCCATCAGAAATCTATTTGAGTTGACTATGTTTGGCAGAGCCACGAAAGAACAAATAGATGAATTACTATTAACAAGTTATAGCGCCTGGGATGAATTTGTCTCTCATATCTGGGCTTCATTATTGTCGAATTGCAATCTGCCTCGGGATGGCGTTTTTGTCGAAATTGCTCCTGGAACATCCTCAAAAATTGCTCAGGCTTTAAAAAAAATCAACTTTAAAGGTCAAATTTATATTATAGAACCGTATGAAAAAGCATTGAAATTAATTCTCGATAAATATCAGGAAATTTTGCCTGATGCCATAGTTCATCCAGTAAATCATTTACTAAATGATTGTTTTAAGCAGTTACCTAAATCTGTTGATTGTATAATCTCTCATCATCCTTTAGATGATATGATTATGGCAATGGATGGAAACCCTCAACTCTTTGAGAAACTATTTTCCTGGGTATCACAAAATAAATTAGAAGTTCATCAGAATTTTACTTTGCATTGGCAACAATTATCTGAACAGCCTGAGCGACTCCATGCTATTGAACGTAAAGTGATAAATCAGTGGCTTAATTTAATAAAGGAGACAGACCCTGGATGGTTGATGATTAGTCAGTATCCTAGTCTGGTACTGGAAACAGGGTGTACCAAAGCGCTTAATCAATGCGCACAAAATCTTTTGCAAAAATTAAAATCCCATCTTCAACATTCTCTCATTGAGGAGAAAATAGTTCAGAATATATTAAATGAGTATCCGAACTATAATTTTGATTTACTGGGCAATGAAGTGCTTAACTCTAAAAACTGGCTAATCTATTGCAAGCAATAGATATACTTAAACGGACGTTTTTCCAGGATTAAACTAAATGTCTAATACTGATAATCTTACTATTCATGAACTACCTGCTTATTGGTCTTTAAAATTAAATGAACCAAATTTATATAAAAAAATTGTGAAACTTTTGCCTTCAATTAATGTTATTAATAATATTAATCCATTCCCTGCTCAAAAAAATGTGCGTGTTACTACTGAAAGCGATACCATTGTTCGTCCCTATCGTCATTTCAGATCATTTTATTATCCTGCCCAAGAGCTTAACCTGGATTATAAAGGATATATTGCCTTAAAGGGAACGGAGGTATTCGCTGAGAATATTGATGAGTTATTAAAAAAAATAAAAGCTGTTCATTCAATCTATTCCTGGTCAACCCGGAAATCTGGATTAGGTTTGCATAATAGCGATCACGCTTTGCTTCCTATGGCTGATCGCTATCTATTTGTAGAAAATAAAATTCCCTTACTCTATTTGCTATCCGAGGCAGTTGAGGAAGTCAATGCGGCTGTTAATTTACAAAAGGCTTATCTGGATTCCTACCAGACACTAGCCAGGATACCAATACCCTTGGCCATTTACAAAATACCAGAGGAATCTTTAAAAGCAGCCGATTCAATATTTAAAAATTTTTATGATGAAAAAAGATATAAACTGGTAAAAAATTTTATGGATGAGGGTATAGCTATACAGATATATTGGTATCCGAATGTTCCGAAAAGAGCAGCGCATATTGCATTTAGTACAGCCGCTTCCAATGCAGGGTTTCAAGAACGAATTGCTTATCTTTCTTCAATAATGGATATAGAAAAGTGTGTCGAAAATTGGATTTTACTTTTTTGTCGATTTTTGAATCTGGGCTTTATACCTGCAGATCCCATCCATGCCTGTAAAGGGTATTGTATTGATCCGGGGAATTTGGTACTAGATGGTGGAATGGTCGATATGGGGAGTATACGGCATATTGATAGCTTTCATTATTCCGGCGAAATTCAATTTGCTTTAGAAAATTCGATAAAATTGCTTATTGAAAGTATTATGGCGCTTCTCATAGGCAAAGAGTCTATGTCATATGGGTTCAAATCGGTATTTCCTGATTTATCTCGACTTATTTATCAAAATATAGAGAAAAATATTAACATTGATAGTGAGTTGGGGCGGTTTATCCATCCTTATATAAAAAATTGGTGTTATTCAAAATATAATTACAAAGAAATAATTGAAAAATTAACCAACTTCTTTGAGTTGTAATAATGATGAAAAGCAAAATTGAACAAATTATTTCTTTCTGGTTCGGTGATTCATTTGAGGATGAATTTCCTCCTCGTTCTGTTAGCGATAGATGGTATAGTTTCCATCCTGATCTGGATGCTATCATTAGAAAAAATTTTTTGAATGATATTGAAAAGGCTCTCGCTGGCCAATATGATGATTGGTCTACTACTTCAGAAGGCCGTTTAGCGCTTATTATTCTATTGGATCAATTTACAAGGCATGTTTACCGGAATACCGCTCAAGCTTTTGCAGGAGATGAGAAAGCGCTGTCGCTGGTGTATCAACCTTGTCACATGCCAATGGGAACTAATCTCTTGCTTTGTCAAAAAATGTTTTATTATGCGCCATTAGAGCATTCTGAAAAATTATGCGATCAAAAGCTTCATATAAGCATTTATGACGATTGGGTAGAAAAACTCCCCAAAAATGTCGTGTCTAAATTGCAGTATTACCTTAAGTGGGTTTATGTTCATTATGAGGTTATACATAAGTATGGACGTTTTCCATGGCGAAATGATCTTCTCGGGCGTGAAACAACCGCTGAAGAAATCGATTATCTGAAAACCGCTCCTGATTTTGGTCAAAACTATAAACGGCATACGTTATGAAATTTTCAAAGGATTTTTTTTTCCAAACGCCAACCCTGATTGAAACATTCGGAACCGACCTTTGTTTGAAGGTTCCCTTATATAAAAGAAAACATCAACTTAAACCCATTTATATTAATCAGGAATTATATAAAGAGTATATCTCACCGGCTCATGATAGTTATCTTGAAATGCAACAGGAAATGGCTTCTTTGTTTCAAATTACGCTATGTATTGAGTACGCGGAAAAACCACTTGAGATTGTTGGACATGCTTATATTGACAGGCAGTCAGATCCAGGGAGTAACAATTTTCATCCAGGCTCAGGAAGATCTTGCTACCTGGGAAAACACTTTAATTTAAAAGGCGAGAAAACTCCATTTGCTCTAACACGAGATGGATTAATGAGTATTAATACTGGTATCTGGGAGGCTGTTGCATCAAATTCTCTCACAGACACAATGCCTTATCCTATTGCACCGGTATTAGCGATATTGGAGTGTAATCATTACTCTCCTGCTTATTTTGAGGGAGAGAATATTTTTTTGAAAAATGCCATTATAGTCCGGGTTAATAAATGCGCATCCATGGAAAGAGTTACACATGTGCACTATATGGGCAAAAAATTAGAAAAAAAGGAATTATTAAAAGCCGCCAGGGATATTGGTTCTATGGAAGGCGCCAAATTTATTGAGCGAATATTACATGGCATGTGGTCTGCTGGTAATATCTCATTGAATGGCTCATTTTTCGATATGGAAACATTTTGTTGTGTCAAAGGACGTCATCCCCAGTACAGCGCGATGGAATGGTATCGGAGTAATTATTTCGGATTTGAATATTTGGGACAGTTAAATGTATTAAGAGCATTATGCAACAATAAATTGATTAATTTGGACTCGCTGGCATTTACGGATATTAACTATGAATTTAAAGAGGGTATGGCAACTAGCCTTATGAATGGATTTTTAAAGCTAATGGGATTTAATGCGAAAGAGATACCCGATTACTTTAAATATAAAATTAAATCGCTTATCAATTCGTTCTTATTATTATCAAGAAAATTTTATTTAAACAAAGAAAGGCTTAAGACTTCAAACCCTAATTCATTATCGTGCTCTGTATATGATTTCTCAAAATTTTTTCGTTACTACCCGCTTGTAAAATCCAACATTATAGCTGAAAAACAGATGGAGGCATTTTTAACGCTGATTATATGCTCGAACCAGATTAACAATAATTACGATAATTATTTTAAACGTGAATATTCACGAAAAGAAGAAAAATACCTGAACAAATCAATATATAAAAAATTTTCACCCTATATTGCGAAACATAGCCAGGACAAAGACAGTGACGAAATCATAAAAAAATTTATAAGGGTTTATGATAAAGTTCATATGAAAATCATGAATAAATTAAATTTGGTTTATTCGGATGTTGAAGTAAAATCTTACTATCTTAATGAAGATAGAAGATATTTATTTTCCAGCAACAAATACTCATATTATTTAAGCATAATTTCTGAAAAAAACATCAATGTACATTTTATTATCAACCAATTAATTTTAGCTTGTTATAGAAACTTTACATATTTAATCAACAACAAAGTTCCAGTCAATATTCATGTATATCAAGAAGGATTTTCCTGTTGTCTAATGGATAAAATAGGCGGTTTTCAAATTCATCTTCATATTTTTAATGCCGATTTATTTAAATCGATAGATGAGAATAAAATATCGCTATACTTCAAAAACAGGAAAATCAAGTTTAATCTAACTCATATAAGGGATATAAACTCAATTACACTAACAAGCGTGGGATTTAAAAATAAAGAGTTATTGTCTGATGACAATTTTCATTTCCAGAAAGGCTCCCTTCTCGCTTTATACTATGAAGATGAGTTTGTAGAAATGCACTTACTCGATCCAGAATATTATTAACACTTTAATGGCGGTGGAACATAATGGAGTTCAGACAACTAGGAAAATCAGGATTTAAAGTACCTTTGCTTGGTTTGGGCACGTGTACTTTTGGCGGCGGGACTGAATTTTATAAAGCCTGGGGCAATATTGGAATCAATGAGGCAACGCGCCTTATTGATATGTGCATTGACGCAGGACTTAATTTTTTTGATTCTGCTGACGTTTATTCTAAAGGGATGGCTGAAGAAATTTTAGGGAAAGCTATCCAGGGCAGGCGCGATCAAGTCATTATTTCAACCAAGGCAACTTTTCGGTTAGGATTAGGACCTAATGATATAGGATCGTCGCGGTTTCATTTATTAAAATCCATTGACGGGCAACTTAAGCGATTAAAAACTGACTATATCGATTTGTATCAAATGCACGGTTTTGATCCCTTAACCCCGGTAGAGGAAGTAGTTAGAACTTTAGAAAATTTAATACAAAGTGGAAAAATACGATACATAGGCTGTTCCAATTTTTCAGGTTGGCAATTAATGAAATCCCTGGCTATTGCTGATCAATTAGGTACCAACCGCTATGTGGCTCAACAAGTTTATTATTCATTGATTGGACGCGACTATGAACATGAATTAATGCCTCTTGCTTTAGATCAAGGCCTAGGTACTATCGTTTGGAGTCCCTTGGGAGGGGCCAGATTAACTGGAAAAATACTACGCGGCAAACCATTACCCAAAGTTAGCCGTCTTCACATCACAAAAGAAATAGGTCCACCTGTTTCTAATGAGCTATTATTTGATGTAATGGATACATTAATAGAACTTTCCGAAGAAACGGGAAAAACTGTCTCTCAAATTGCTATAAACTGGCTTTTACAGAAACCAACGGTATGTAGCGTGCTTATAGGAGTCCGATCAGAAGAGCAGCTTCAACAGAATTTAGGCGCAGTTGGATGGAGTTTGACTGACGAACAGATAAAAAAATTAGATGAAATCAGTCAACAAGGGCTTCCTTATCCATATTGGCATCAAGCTCGTTGGTCATAATCTTAAAGGGAGCAATTTATGACAGTTAATTTTCAGCAATTACCTCACCCCGGCATACGCTCGCTAACCTCTTATGGCACAGCAAAATCGGTTGACGAACTGGCGCGTGAAAAAGGAATTAAAGGCCTTATCAGCATGGCAAGCAATGAGAACCCTCTCGGGTGCAGTCCTAAAGCTTTAGCCGCAGTGCATCAAATGACCGGCAAAATGATAGCTGCTTATCCGCCCCCCAACGATAACCTTTTAAAATCGAAGTTAGCAGAAAAATTTAAAGTAAATAACAATCAATTATTGCTAAGTAATGGTTCAGATCATTTATTTTGTTTACTTTTAAAAACCTTTGCTTCGCATCTGGGAAAGCATATTCTGATACATGACTATGCTTTTTGCTCTTATGCTCTATTAGCTACCGCATTGAATATACCTTATCATTCTGTACCAATTAATTCTGACTGGACAGTTAATATCGATAATTTAATCGAAGCCTGTAGTAGCGAAACAGCCATTCTCTTTATCGCTAACCCTAATAACCCTACAGGGATACTGACCGGGAAGAAGGAAATAAAAAGAATACTTGAAAACATCCCGGAAAGTTGTTTATTAGTGGTTGATGAAGCTTATTTTGAGTTCGCTGCTTCCCAATATAATGGCAATAATATTGACTGGCTTACTGAGCATCCTAATTTAGTGATTACTCGTACTTTCTCTAAAATATATGGCTTAGCTGGTTTACGATTTGGGTATGCCATAGCCCATCCCGACATTATTGATATGCTACAACGCGTGCAGCTGCCATTCTCCGTTAATCAGGCTGCATTAATCGCTGCCAATGCAGCTTTGAGCGATGAGGAATTTATCCATTTAAGTTTGAAAACAAATGAGTCGGGAAAACAGAAACTATGTGAGTGTTTTGAAAGTTTAAACATCAGCTATTTATCGTCAGCCGCTAATTTTATTTGCTTTGACTGCAAAGAAGATAGTGCGCAAATTTATAATTACCTTCTGGAAAAAGGTATTTTGGTCAGATCGCTAGCTTATTATAAGATGAATAATTATCTCAGAGTAACAATAGGAACAAATGACCAGAATATCCGCTTTATTAAAGCGTTGAATAGTTATTATAGTAAGTCATAAATCGCCATATTCTCTGGATACCGTGGACAAGCTGCGCTGTTCAAAATAGAATACCGGGTTTAAAGATTTAAGGTATTTCCCGCTTATGACCGCTCTTTTGTTAGATGGAAAACAAGTTGCTCAGAAACTGCAAGCCGGTATCCGCACAGCAGTTACAGCCCGGCTTCAAACTGGGTACAGAGCGCCTGGTCTTGCGGTAGTATTGGTCGGAAATGATCCGGCATCGGAAATTTATGTCAAAAACAAGCGCAAGGCATGCGAAGCAGTCGGGATTCATTCCTATGCCTATGATTTACCCTCTTCAACCACCGAACAGCAATTATTACAACTGATTAATGAATTAAACCAGAGTACATCTATTGATGGCATTCTGGTGCAATTGCCGTTACCGGATGCTGTGGATAGCAGTAAGATTATTGAAGCAATTCATCCGGGCAAAGATGTTGACGGTTTTCATCCTTATAATATTGGACTGCTAGCGCAACGCATACCCAAACTGCGGCCTTGTACGCCTTATGGCATTATTCAGCTACTTGCAGCGTATGATATCTCAATGAAGAGTAAAAATGCTGTTGTAGTGGGTGCCTCAAACATAGTTGGACGGCCTATGGCACTGGAATTTTTAAATAGCGGCGCAACGGTAACTGTCTGCCATCGAAAAACACCTGATCTGGAGCCGCATATCCGCATGGCCGATATTCTTGTTGTCGCCACTGGAGTGCCCGATAGTGTTAAGGCCGAGTGGTTACAATCGCATCAGATTGTCATTGATGTAGGAATTCACCGCATGTCTAATGGCAAGCTGCGCGGTGATATCGACTTTGAACAGGCGCTTCAGCGTGTCAAGGCTATAACGCCGGTGCCTGGAGGCGTCGGCCCTATGACTATTGCGTGCCTGCTGCAGAATACCCTACAGGCAGCTCAATGGGCTGGTTGATTTATTTTTCCAAATCATCCCAGTCGAATTCGCCATCCAGCTCGTCAAACTCTTCTTTAAGGCGTTTACGTTCAAGCTTTTGCTCTAACAGTTTACGCACTCGTTTTTTGTGAGACAGCTCTTCGGCATCCTCTTCCATTGGAATATCAGTAAAAGAAAAACTGTCATCATCATAGTCTTTTCTTAAACCCATCAGCGGCTCCTGATTGTTGCTGTTACTCCAATTATAGTGCAAAAAATCTGCATACTGATTATCTTTTTATGTAATTTTTTAAAACATTTGGTTTATTCGGTTAGTAAACCGTATAATTCACTTATCTTTTTTTTAATTATTTTTATTATGCTCAGTTATCAACATGGTTATCACACAGGAAATTTTGCAGATGTTGTCAAACATTTGACGCTTACCCGCATTCTTAATTATCTGATGCTTAAGGACAAACCGCTTTTTTATCTCGAAACCCATTCAGGCCGTGGTATTTATGATTTAAAAGACGGCCAGGCAACCAAAACCGGAGAGTATCTCGATGGTATTGCGGTATTATGGGATCAACGAAATAAACTGGATGAGTTATTTACTCCTTATCTGCAACAGTTAAAAAATTTAAACACTCATGAAACCCTGCGCTTTTATCCCGGTTCACCCTGCATTGCCGCAACCACCCTGCGCCAACAGGACAGACTTGTTTGCTGTGAATTGCATCCAAGAGAATTTGAATACCTTGAGCAAATGGACAAACAAGGTAAAAAAATATTTTATGATCATACTGACGGCCTGCACAATTTAACTGCCCTGCTGCCTCCGCCCGAACGACGTGGTTTGATCTTTATTGATCCGTCTTATGAAATCAAGGATGAATATAAAACTGTTCCGCAGGCAATTGCTCAGGCCTATCAACGTTTTGAAACGGGCGTGTACTGCCTCTGGTATCCCATTATTGATAAAAAAATGCATGAAAAGCTGTTGCGTAATTTATCAGCGGTCAAAACTACCAAAACGTTAAGGGTGGAGTTTACTGTAAATATGGGAGACAAACCCGGAATGCAAAGCTGCGGATTATGGATTATTAACCCGCCGTATGTGCTTGTAGAGGAAATGAAGGCAATTATGAAGCAGTTGGTTGCGTTATATAAACCAGGGCAGGCAAGCTATCTTATTGAGTAGAATAACTGGAGAATCGCCATGAAAATTTTACCAGTAAAAGCGTTTAATGATAATTACATCTGGTGCTTGCTTGATATAGTAACAACAATTTGCAGCACAAAATGGCGCCAAACAATTGGATTCACTGTCTGTTTTTTCGGTTTTAAGGACACAAAAAAATAGCTTTAAGAGCTAAAATAGATCTTTTTTAGCTCTAATAGATTTTTTTAAAAACAAAAAGGGTTTATCTCACAAACCAAATGAAGTAAACTGGCCGCCCGTTGAATTGAACAAAGGCTATTCGTTTGAAGTCCAAGCCAGCAATTTTACTCAAATTTTTTACTTTCTGGTCCAGCTGCCTCATGCTGATTAATCTGGCTCATGGAAGTTTTTACAACCCAAATGCCTGGGATGTTCTGCGCAGTCAGCTTACGTTAAATCATGAGATTACCCAGCCTGAAGTGCAGACACAATTACGCTGGCTAATTTCGCATCCTGGTTATCTGCAAAAACTGTCGCAGGCAGAACCTTATATTTATCACATCCTGACTGAAATCCGTAAGCGCAAGCTGCCCGGCGAGATCGCCCTGCTGCCTATGCTTGAAAGCGCGTATGATCCATTCGCCTATTCAGGAGCCGGTGCGGCTGGTTTATGGCAATTAATGCCAGGAACCGGCAGTAATCTTGGCCTGAAACAGGATTGGTGGTTTGATGGAAGGCGCAGTATTGGTTCTTCCACTGATGCGGCGCTTAATTACCTGACTTACTTGAACCGTTTTTTCAACGGTAACTGGCTACTCGCGATAGCCGCTTATGATTCGGGCGAAGGCACAATCGCCCGTGCCGTTAAAAACAGTGGACAATATAACGCACGCTCGGTTAATTTCTGGCGCTTGCCGGTACCGTCCGAAACCCGAACTTATGTACCGCGTTTGTTAGCTCTGGCTGAAATTATCAAATATCCACAGCGTTACCGGGTCAGTTTACCCGATATCCCCTATACGCCTTATTTTGAAGAAGTGAATATCGGCAGCCAGATTGATTTAAACCATGCTGCAAAGCTTGCTGGTATTTCCTATAAAGATTTAATTAAGCTTAATCCGGGATATAACCATTGGACAACTGCGCCTTATAAACCTTTCAAATTGTTAATACCGACAAATAAAGTAGCTAATTTTAACCGTAACCTGTTAAGTCTGCCACAGGAAAAACGGGTAAGCTGGACACGCCATCTGGTTGTTCGCGGCGAGACTATTGATTCAATTGCCAAACGCTATTTTACAACAGCCAAGCTCATTCGCGAGCTTAATCAGCTCAAATCAAATCAATTGCGTGAGGGGCAATTTGTGCTGATTCCAAGTACAAAATTTTCCCCGCCTGCGCCTGCAAAATCATCACAGACAACCAGGCTGGCCGTTGCTGACAAACCGGCAACTACCCAAACCTATAAAGTAATTCATATTGTCCAGCCCGGCGATACATTCCAGAAGCTGGAACAAAAATATCACACTACAACGGCAAATATCCGTTCATGGAATAAAATGTCAGCAAATAAAAAACTGGCCAAAGGCGATCAGTTAATAATCTGGAAAAAAATGATAAATCCCGGTAGTTATACGGTGGTAGCTGGTGATAATTTAAGTAGTATTGCGCGGCGAAATAATACGACAACAGCATCGCTGGAACGGTTAAATCCGCGGATTAATACCCGATTGTTGAAGCCGGGGCAGAAACTGGTAATTGGATAAATGAGTGTAGGTTGCCCTGTGCAAAGGTGCAGATACACAAGCAGTATAACTTAACAAATTGTTAACACAGATGCTTGCAAGTTCTGTGCAAATCATGTGTTATACTATATATTAACGCTGTAACCAATTGAAAACATATGAAACTATTATTTGATTTTTTTCCTATTGTACTTTTTTTCCTGGGCTATAAGCTGTTTGGGATATATACTGCCACAGCAATTGCCATGATCGCCTCTCTTGCTCAGGTTATTATTTATCGCCTGAAGCATCAGCGCTATGAGAAAATGCATTTATTCAGTCTGGGTATTATTTTTGTCCTTGGCGGAGCAACTCTGTTCTTCCACAACCCATGGTTTATCAAATGGAAACCAACCGGTATTTACTGGATTACCTGTTTAGTTTTCCTTGTTTCACCGCTGGTTGCTAAAAAGCCGTTGATTCAAAAAATGATGGAAAGTAATATCAGCCTTCCCAACAGAATCTGGTATCGGCTTAATTATGCATGGTCTGCGTTTTTTCTGATTATGGGCGCACTGAATCTGTACGTTGCTTATTATTTCAGTACCGACACGTGGGTAAATTTCAAGTTATTCGGTGGTGCCGGTCTTACAATGGTATTTATATTTCTACAGGCAATTTATCTGACCAGGCACGTTTTGGATAGGGATGTTCAATCGGAATTACGGAGCTAAAATGAGATTGTTACTGGTAGAAGACGATGATTTGCTAGGCGATGCCGTAAAAGCAGGCTTAACACAATTTGGTTATATAGTTGACTGGTTAAGAGATGGCGAAGCAGCGCGAGCGGCTGTAAAAACCGAATCATTTGAATTAATTATTCTTGATCTCGGCCTGCCCAAACTCTCAGGTCTTGGCTTTTTGCAGGCGATAAGAAGCGATGGTAATAGCACTCCGGTAATTATCCTTACCGCCCGCGATTCAGTTGAAGACAAGGTTAAAGGATTAGACAGCGGTGCAGATGATTATCTGATCAAGCCATTTGAACTGAAAGAATTAAACGCCCGAATCCGTGCCTTGGCGAGACGCTCGCAAGGCCGCGCTGACTCTGCATTGCAGTATCGCAATATTACGCTCGATCCCGCGGCGCATTCGGTGTATGTTGATGAAATGCTGGTTAATGTACCTCGCCGTGAGTTTGCCCTTTTGCAAAAATTGCTGGAAAACAGCGGACAGGTTTTATCGCGCGAACAGTTAATGCAAAGTATTTATGGCTGGGATGAAGATGTGGACAGTAATGCGCTTGAAGTGCATATCCACAATCTGCGTAAGAAACTTAACGCCAATTTTATCCGAACCATTCGCGGTGTCGGGTATATGGCCGAGAAAAGTGAGTAATTTGCTACTGTGAAATCTTCGATTCGCAAATTCCTGCTTATTAACCTGTTATTGGCTATTACAATAACAACAACGCTGACTGCCATCGGAAACTACTATCTGGATCAGAAAGACATTCAGGAGCATCTGGATACTCTGATGGCAATCTCGGCCTTATCCTATCAGGCACTGCTCGGCGATGATCTGCATCAGCGCCCTCTTGCCAAAATTCAGGATACGCTTGATGAAATCCCTCAGAAAATAGAAAACTTTTACCAACGCCGATTTCTGAATGATTTACCGCCTAAAAATTACATGGACAAGTTTAATTTTCAAGTATGGACCAATGGCGGCCGTCTGCTTTTACATTCATCTACTGCGCCTAAAATCCCATTGACCTCTGAACTTGACGGCTTCAGCGATAAAACGCTTAACTCGCAGAAATGGCGGGTTTTTACCAGTTATAATGAAAAGGCTGGCATCAGAACTGTGCTTGCCGAACGGTATGATACCCGTAACGAACTCGGACACCGCATTGCGCAGGATGATCTTTATATTATGCTGCTCACCTTTCCGCTATCCGGCTTGCTGATCTGGATTATCATCGGCCGCGGCCTCGATAGTCTTGATCGGGTAGCGCAAGAAGTAGCCAACCGTGCTCCAACGCATTTGGAACCGGTTAATTTGCAAGAAGTCCCGGAAGAAATCAAACCGGTTATCGATGAATTAAACAAGTTATTTTACCGGCTGCAGGAAGGTTTTGAACGTGAAAAACGATTTGCAGCCGATGCCGCCCATGAGTTACGTACCCCGTTGGCCGCGTTGAAAGCCCAAGCCCAGGTTGCACTGAATATTGATGATATTGAAGAAAAAAACCTGGCATTGGAAAAGCTGATAGCCAGCGTTAATCGCAGCACGCATATTGTCCAGCAATTACTGACTATGAGTAAGCTCGTTCCGGAAGCGACTAATCTTAACGAGCTGGATGAGGTAAAACTGGTTAAAATTACCCGCGAAGTTCTGGCCATGCTGGCACCCAGCGCTATTGAAAAACAAATTGCGCTTGAATTTGAACATGACGATAACATCTCGACATTTACGGGTAATACTACGGCCTTGAGTATTCTGGTGCGGAATCTGGTAGACAATGCAATCCGTTATTGTAAAGAAGAAGGCCGTGTGCTGGTGCGTATTTACGAACAAAACGATATTATCCTTGAAGTTTCGGATAATGGCCCAGGGATACCAGCTGAACTCCGCACACGCGTATTTGAACGGTTTTTCCGGGTGTTAGGGAATAAAAGTACCGGCAGCGGGCTCGGGCTTGCCATTGTACGGCAGATTTGTGATATGCATAATGCCCGGATTGAACTGGATTCGCCCCGGCACGGCACGGGGTTAATTGTCAGGATTTATTTTCCGATTAAGGATTAAGCAGGTTGGGTCAAACGACCCAACCTACTGTCTTGCCAGAATTTGTAAGGCCTGTCTGATTAATTGCTCACAGCCCTTGTTGTTGCCATCATCAACTTTTTTCACTGCCTTAACCGCCTCTGGCCGTTTATAGCCCAGCGCTTCCAGCGCACTGATGGCCTCATCCTGATCACGCTGGGCTGAATTGACAGGTTGAGGGTGTTCGATGATTAATTCGTTTTCAAAGATATTTTGAATACTGTCTTTCATTTCAATCACCAGCCGCTCGGCAGTTTTTTTGCCAATTCCCGGCAGCCTGGTAAGAAATAACGTGTTTTGCTGGTTAATCAACTGGACAAATTCAGCCGGAGTGGCGCTTGACAGAATGCCCATGGCAACTTTAGGCCCAACACCATTTACCTTTATCAAGGCGCGGAATAATGCCCTCTCTTGTTTGTCGAGGAACCCATAAAGCAAAAGCGCATCTTCACGTACAATAGTATGGATATGCAGATTAATTGCATCGGGCTGGCTTTCCAATTGAAAAAAGGTAGGTATGGAGGTTTCTACATCGTAGCCGACGCCATTAACACTGAGTACAACTTTACCCGGATGTTGCTTATCAACTATTTTACCGCTTAACCATCCAATCATTTTGCAATTCTCCCATAGCGTTGCAAACTGTTGCGCATATGGCTATGGCAAATCGCGATTGCCAGGGCATCTGCAGCATCCTGTTGCGGTGAGCTGTTTAACATGAGCAGGTTAACAACCATTTGTTTAACCTGATCTTTTTCTGCAGCGCCGTAGCCGACTACAGCCTGCTTGACTTCTCTTGGAGTATATTCACTGATTTTAATTCGATGCGACGCGGCAGCGACCATGGCTGCACCGCGCGCATGCCCGAGTTTTAAAGCAGAACTCGGGTTCTGGTGCATAAACACCTGCTCGATCGCCACTTCATCAGGGTTATACTCATCCATAAGTTGACATATGCCGTTGAAAATCTGCAATAAGCGCTGGCTTATCTCTCCTGCTGATGTCCGAATACATCCGCTGTCAAGATAATATAATTTACGCCGTTCTTCCCGGATAATGCCATAACCCGTAATCCTTGAGCCGGGATCTATCCCTAAAATGGTGGTCATTCTCCCATTTTTTCCAGCACAGCATCAGAAAATTGCGCATTATAATAAACATGCTGCACATCATCGAGATCTTCGAGCATATCAATCAATTTAATCAGCGACTCAGCAGATTCATCGTCAATAGGAACCATAGTCTGCGGATTCATGGTCAGTTGTGAATGTTCTATGTCAAAACCAGCCTGTTGTAAGGCATTCAGAACAGCGTGGTAATTCTCAGTAGCAGTAATAACCTCAATCTGCCCTTCTTCGGTTTTGACATCATCAGCGCCAGCCTCAATGGCTGTTTCCATCACGGCATCTTCCGACTGACCTGTGGCCAACAGGATTTCACCTTGTTTATCAAATAAATAGGATACCGAACCATCAGTACCCAGATTACCGCCATTTTTGGTAAAAGCGTGCCTGACTTCGGATACAGTACGGTTTTTATTATCAGATAAACAGTCAACAAGAATCGCCACACCGCCAGGGCCATACCCTTCGTAGCGCATTTCCATCATATTATCGCCATCAAGGCCGCCTGCGCCACGCTTGATTGCATTATCAATAGTATCGCGTTTCATATTAGCTTTCAGGGCTTTAATCACCGCATCCCGCAAACGAGGGTTGGATGATTCATCGCCACCGCCCATACGCGCAGAAACCGTAATTTCCCGAATCAGTTTGGTAAATATTTTACCGCGTTTGGCATCCTGCAGCCCTTTTCTGAACTTGATATTAGCCCACTTGCTATGACCAGCCATTTGTAAAACCTCATAAAATAAAATACTGCAATTATACCCAATAAAGATGAAAATGCTATTGGCAGGACGGACCTTCGCACAGGACATTTTTTGTATTACATTACAACTCGACATGCCTGGCTAATTCGGGCTATGCTTTGTTGACTATTGGATAAAGGGAATTGATATGTATCTGACAGGATTTGGTAATCATCATCAAACAGAAGCCATTGCCGGCGCGCTCCCGCAAGACCAGAATTCACCCCAGCAAGCCCCGCAGGGCCTCTATGCTGAACAACTCAGCGGCAGCGCCTTTACCCGCGCCCGACATTGTAATTTATACAGCTGGCTATACCGGACCCTGCCCTCTGTTGTTCATCAGGATTATGTTCCTTATCAACCACAGAAAACGTTTTCGTTATTAAAACAACAGCCGCCAAACCCTTATCGTTGGTCGCCATTGGACATGCCACAGCAGCCGGTTGATTTTATTGATGGCTTGTATCTTATCGCCGGCAACCGTACTTGCTGTACTTATATTTATCAATGCAACCAGTCAATGGATAACCGTTATTTCAGCAATAATGATGGCGAAATGCTTTTTGTGCCTTATTCAGGCGAAATGATTTTAGTCACAGAATTCGGTCGGCTTGAATTGTCGCCTGGTAAAATTGCAGTGATACCACGCGGGGTAAAGTTCAAGATTGAACTGCTATCAGCGCCAGCATGCGGTTATCTTTGTGAGAATGCCGGCATTCCCCTGCATTTGCCGGATCATGGCCTGATTGGCGCTAATAGTCTCGCGAACCCTCGCCATTTTCTGTATCCGGTTGCAGCCTTTGAACAGGCTTCGGTTGAGACCGTGTTAATTTGCAAATATCAGGATCAACTCTGGTCTGCCAAAAGTCATTATTCGCCGTTGAATGTGGTCGCCTGGCATGGCAATTATGCGCCTTACAGTTATGACTTGGCGCTATTTAACACGATTAATACCGTCAGCTTTGATCACCCTGATCCATCCATTTTTACGGTATTAACATCTGAAAGCGACACACCCGGTGTTGCCAATCTTGATTTTGTTATTTTCCCGCCGCGCTGGATGGTGGCAGAACATACATTCCGTCCGCCTTATTTTCATCGTAATATTATGAGCGAGTTAATGGGATTGATTCGCGGCGAATACGATGCCAAGAAAGAAGGTTTTTTGGTTGGCGGCATCAGTATTCATAATTGCATGACGGGCCACGGCCCTGATACCGATACCTTTAAAGCCATGACAGCGGCTGAATTACAACCCCAGTATTACGATAATACGCTGGCCTTTATGTTTGAGACACGGGAGACATGGCAGGTAAGCGAGCAGGCTTATTATCATCCGGCACGGCAGAGTAATTATACGGATTGTTGGCAGGATATGGTAATGAGTAAGATTTAAGTACGGAAATGTTGGGCTTTACAGTCCAACTTTCATTTATTAATTTAAAGCCATCAACGCACAGCCTTTCTTACCAGCACCATCTTGTTAATACTGCCATTATTACAATACGTAACCAGGTGTTCTCTGATTGCCCGCGTACACTGTTGTCCCTCGCACAACAACAAAATACCAGTATTGGTATTAACATCCTCTGCAAGAATCATATCGTCTGTGAGCGAATATATGTCTTGCCACGTTGCTGTTGCGTTAAATTCCGCACTTATCGATTCAACGAGCGCCTCTAATATTTCAGGATCATAGTTCTGGCAATTGGTTTGCATCTCCTGAATAGTCTGCTGGTTGGTCAAGCCGGAGAAGCGATAGCGGTCATAATCCAGAATGACTTTTAATAATCTGGCGCCTAAAGGAATGTCTTCACCAGCGAGGCTTCCAGCTGGAAAACCACTGCCATCATAGTTTTTTTCCTGATAGCGTATACTTTCCGCGATGTATTCCATACGCGGGATTTTATCCAGTAATGAAGCGCCTATTGTCATGTGCTTGATAAACAGAGCTGTTTCATCACTGGATAATTCTGCCCCGTTTCTTTTTTTGTTAATAATATTATCCGCGACTACTACACAACCAACTTGCGACAGTAATGCCAGCGACTCATACCACCACATCTCAGTCAGGTTTAATTCTTTTACTAACCTGCGCATATGATTTCTAAGCCGGGTTGCATTACCGAAAATTTCCGGCTTGGTCAGTGAAAGAATGGCAACGATTGCTTCAATACAGCCTTTTACCGTGCTTTCAAGCACATCTCTTTCAACCGCCAGCATGTGGTATTTTTCGAGCGATTCTTTAATCATCAGCGATAAGGTATCGACTGTACATGGCTTGTTGAGGAAACGAAACACGTCACCCCGGTTTACCGCGTCTACCGCTGTAGATTGATCGAGGTTTCCGGTCAACATCACTCTGACTGTTTCAGGATAGAGTTTTTTCATTCTGGAAAATAACTCGATCCCATCCATTCCGGACATACGCATATCAGAAACAACCACGGCGTAGGGGCCGTTTGCTGCCATGGCCTCAAGCGCTTCGGCGCCGCCGGTAGCCACTTCAATGGTAAACAGGTTTTTCAACGTGCGCTGATAAGCCCGCAGGATATTTTCTTCATCATCAACCAATAATATTTTATCGCTCATTTTATCCCATCCCCAGGAACAGGTAACGTCAGGATGAAGGTTGTGCCCTTTCCTTCTTCCGTTTCAACCCTGATTGAACCCTTGTGCTGCTTGACAATAATCCTGTTAACAATGGCAAGTCCCTGCCCGGTTCCAATACCAACTTCCTTGGTTGTAAAAAAGGGATCGAAAATCCGATCTCTAATTTCAACCGGAATTCCCGTACCATTGTCACTGACTCGGATTTCAATACATTTCCCAGCCAGATACGTGCCAATTTTAATTTCGCCGACTACTTTTCCGTCCCTGGTTAATACTTCTTTAATCGCATGCACCGCGTTTATAATCAGATTTAAAATGGCTTGACTGAATTCTTGCGGATACCCTGTTACATCACCAATTACCGGATCAAAATCAGTCACTATCCGCGCAACATTTTTCCACTCATTGGATGCAATGGTAATGGCATCACTAATCGCCCGGTGCAAATTAAATTCTTTTGTCTCGACATGCCCGGGATGGGAGAATGATTTCATTGCTTTGACAATATTGGAAATCCGATCAATACCTTCGATAGTTTGCTGGATAGCAACCGGCGTTTCCTGTTTTAAATAATCAATATCCAACTTGTTGCGATATTGCTCCAACTCAGGCGATATCTTATTGTTGAGCACAAAATTATCCAGTTCAATAAATGCATGAAAACTGTTTTGCAAAAAGCTTAAATTACTGCTGACGAATTGTGACGGCGTATTGATCTCATGCGCGATGCCTGCCGCCATTTGCCCTATAGACTCAAGCTTTTGCGACTGTTGTAACTGGGTTTGCAATACCTCAACAAAATGACGTTCCGTGGTATCGACCACGATTGCCAGACACATCGATCTGCCGGTAATTTCGGTATATTGTAAATAGACATCTACAGGATAACTGGTTTTGTCTGCTCGGGTATGAGTAGTCTGATAATCGAGATAATGGCTTTCGGAAGTACGTACCTCCTCAATCAATTGCCAGAATGACTCTGGTGTATGTTGTTTTTGAATATCTAGCATGGTCATCCGAAATAACTGTTCTTTGCTGTAACCAAGGCTTTCGCATGCCCCTTTATTAATTTGGGAAAACCGAAAATCATCTGCATCAAAAACATAAATTTCATTATGCGTTTCATCAATTATTGTGGTCATCTCAATCGATTTCTGCTCGATTCGCTTCCGCTCGCGCATCTCCTTCTGTAATAAAAATTCACTGTGGAGCAAGTCTTCAGTATGTTTAACCAATTCCTTATTTTGGATAGCGATGTTTTTTTCATAATCCTGGCGGTCATTTAAAAAAACATAAGTAATCATCAGCAAAATTAAAGCCGGCATGAAACGATTGGTCAAACTGATAACCGTATAAGAAAAACCGGTAAGCTGTAATAGCGGTTTATAGCCAAAACAATCGGCTATGAAAAAAATCAGCATGAGCGCAATAGCAAACAAGGTAAAAAATATACAGCCGCGCTTGCCAATTAATACCCCGGATAATACCGGCACCAGCATAAACCAGGAGAAATTGGGATCAAAAAATCCGCCAAATACAATATTAACGCCAGTGACTGCAAACAAATAGGCAGACATTGCTAATATGCCAGCGACAACCGGTTTATGGCGACGGTTCAGCATAATTAATGCCAGTAGCGCTACCATTTCAGAAAAGGCTATGATTAAGATGCTTCGATATAACCCGAGATACACATATTCAGCGATAATTATGAGCCCGCAAACCATAAGAAGAGTAATGATGATGTTCATCACTTTCTTCTGACCCGTTTGTTTTGACAGCAAAAATGGATTAATGCCTTTTAATTCCTCAGTGCTGATCTCCATAAATACCTGCCAAGTAGGTTGGGTCGTTTGACCCATAGCCGTCAAGTTAATTAAATTTCTACATTTCACAATATCGTTCGGGCTGAGGAAGCGCTTTAGCGCTGTCTCGAAGCCTGTGGTACAGTGCCACGCCTTCGAGACAAATGCTCCGCATTTTCCTCAGGCCGAACGAATATGGCTGTATAACCCATAGCAGTCAGTTAAGGAATTTTGTACATTTACTATTCTAATTCCCTATGTACCTGGCTTAGCTTGACGGCCATGGGTCAAACGACCCAACCTACATAATAAAGCCTTAATTTATTTTTATTATAATAAATACAATTATTCTAATTATAGACCTATAATATGCCATCAATAGTTTATACGCTGCAAGCAAATACCCAGGCGCCGATGGGTCTGGAAAATATCTGTCTCAAGATTAATACTGACATTCCTAGCTTTCAGTTTAACTTTAATTTTCATAATTGGGTCAAAAATGAAGCATTGGAAGGGTTTTCAGAAGACTATCTGAGCAAGTTTTTCAGTACAGATATTCTTCAAACTCGCCAGGAACAAGACCAGAGCATTACTCTTACCGTTTATAGTATTCAGGAATTTACCCGGGCAATTACGCTATTAGCCAATACCGGAGCTTATCATCAGTTACCAGAATTGCAGGCCTATACTGAAGATCTCTACGACAATCAACAAGAGAAAATTCATTTCCAGCAAGGCCCACGTACCGCAGCCCATCACGGCGGGATAAAGCGCCTGACCATTACCCATAATAATACACAATATGAATGCCTGCATGGAGCGATTGATTTTGTGGCATTACAAACACCGCAAGTTGCATCAGTAGGTACCAGGCGGGAAATTATTACCATGGATTGCCAGGCGTCAGAGATGGCTAAATTATACGAAGAATTTGCCGAACAACTACCCCAAAACCCCAATAAGGCCCAACTGTTTAATACTGTTCTTCAATTTACTCAAAGAAAAATTCCAATTAAGAAATATGAAGACAAGGACTATCCCAAAAAATCAGAAATTTACTATGGTGATATAAAAACTCAGGAATCTGTCGTTTCCCTCGCGGAAATTGTTAAGGGTGGAAAAGGCGTGTGCCGGCATTTTGCTCTGTTCACTGCATTTTTATTAGGACAATACTATAAAAATCACCCTGAAAATAATACCTCTGTACACCACTGTCGGGATAATATCCCGTTTGGTGCACATACCTGGGTTGTTTTAAAACAAAAAGACCATCTTTATATTATTGACCCAATGTGGAATACCTACTGTACCATTACCGATAAACAGGGTTATATTAGTGCCTGCAATAAATATGGTCAGGAAACCATTGACCGGACGTTACAACGTGCATCGCTTCCTTCTCCTGCAGTTTCTCAAGACGATTTCCTGGCTGAAGAACTTGATCGGAAAAGTTACGCGAGATTCAGAATAATCAAAAAGCTCCTTGAACAAGGCGCATCAATAAAAACTCGGGGCAGAACCAGCGGTTGGACAGTAGCCGATGTCGTAGCTTCGCAAGGAAATCATAATGATTTTGATTGGCTGATACAATCAGGCTTAACTCTAGAAGATCTAATGGAGTTAATTAAAGGCACAGACGCTGGGACTGCCAGAATAAAACGGGCGTTGGAAAAACAGCCACAAATTAGAGCTGGCAACGAACAACCAGCTAGCGCCACAGTTCCGCCTGCAGCAGAAGACCGGCAAATCACCCCAGCCACATTGAATCAAAAATTACGTAACGAATTGGAACTTGGAAAAGAATCCAACCCACAAGTCATTATTAACCTGCTCGAAGCAGGAGCAAAACAGACTGTAAAAAGCCGACAGGGATGGACTATAGCTCACGTTGCAGCATATTCAGGCAATCAGAAACTACTCGCAATGATTCCCGATAACTCCCATCTGCTCAATAGTCAATCCTCTTTACCGCCTGTTTGTATGTCTAAAACCTCTGAAATACTCGAGGCATTCATTACAAAAGGCGCTGACCTGAAGCTAAGATATAGCAGTCACTCTGGCTTCAAACAGCTTACAGTCGCGGATTATTTAATTAACCAGGCTGGTTGGAAACCTGAAATCCTGCTTGCAATTAGCCTTAAGCAGAATCAACCAAATCCGGAGACTGTAAAGTACTTACTGAAATTCAATCCTGAATTGGCAAATACTGCTGGTTTAGGTATTCCTCTTTACCGCAAACTCATTCAATTGAATATTTTTCAACCGCAAGAACTCGTCGATTATATCAAGCAACATTATTCCGAAAATGCACAGGCTGTTGTCCATATTATTCAGGAAGAGTTCAAGCCACAGCCGACTCCACTTCAAGAACTGCAAACCGAACTGGATAAAAAAACCAATGCCGATCCGAAAGTAATATTAGCATTGCTAAAAAAACAGGTGGATATTAATACGGTGGGCGAAACCGGATGGACTGTGGCCCATGTCGCAGCCTCACTTAATAATACTGAGCTATTTGAACGCATTCCAGCTAATTCACCCCTGTTTGATTCAAAAATAGCCAACAGCGGCTTTACGCCAGTCTGTCTTACAACCGATCCCCAAATGGCTCAAAAATTTATTGAACGCGGAGTTGATCTGACCGCCGAAATTAAAATGCCAAATAATCAAAAGCTGCCAATTTATCAGTTCCTTATTGCACGCAAACAGACCTGTACCCCCGAATTCATTTTTGACCGGCTTTATACGTCAAAAAAACTGAATCGCGACGCATTAGAATTTCTGATTACAAGAGGCGCTGATCTTTCCCAATCAGCCGAAATTGCTGGACAAACTCGTCATAAACAACGCTTTCAAATCGCTATTGATCAGAAAATTATTACAGCAAGTGAATTAGTCGAATTATTATTGGATATTAAGACAACTGACGAGGACACGCTAAAATACCAAACCATAAAACAGATTTACACCGAAAATCCCGGGCTTATTCCTCTAGGCCGTAAAAAAGAAGTCCTGCTGGCAGTGCAAAAAGGAGACACATTCTTTTTAAAAGAGCTTCAGAACCGTGCCAACCAAAATAACAGCAGTATTTTAGATGCATGCAGCGATAGCAATGAAGGCCCCTTATGTTTTGCGAAAACAGCGCCTGTGATTCAATATTTACGGGAAATTGGCGCTGCTCTTACTCAACCGGTTAAGGACCTCCTCAATCAATCCCTTCGTGAAGCAAAAAGCTTCGCCGTCGCGAAAGAATGGATTGAAGCCGGTGCAGAGTATACGGTGTGCGATCCCGATAACAAACTCCTCTATGATAAACTTTTGAACGAGCAAATGCCGTCTCAAAGCGAGCGTAATCGACTGCGCTCATTCCTTCAACAAAGGGAAATCAATCAAGCGATTGACGAAATCGAACCTGAACAATTCGATATTACCGTGTATAAAAATCTTGCCGGCAACGCTGGTACAGAGGATATCCCAACCCCAAATCAACAGGTTTTAATACTGCTATTTCAACATGTACAGGAACAGATTAATCGTCTTCATAAAAGTAAAATTAAAAACGGAAAACTGGATAAAATAACCTTGTACCGGGAACTGTTGATTGATCTGCACACTGCGTTAAAATCCGCCAATGATATTAGCCCAATAAATATGGAAAATTTTATCAACCGGACAGCAACGATATCACACCACCGCCGCCGTCGAACCCGCGATCGCTTTTTTGGATTAGGGCTTATTGAAGCAGCCTCATGGACCGCTTACAAGACCATGGTTGATGCTTTTTTAGAAAAGGAAGTTGGCCTTGGAGCAGATTTAGTGAATGCTCTGGAAGGAAGTAAAACCGCATCCTTATTATGTCAGGTTAAAAATGGTACTTTCGTTGAAGGATATGAAGAATATCGCAAAGAAAGCCTTGACCCCAACCCCTAAAATTTAAACACTGGGCAGCCTTGATGTAACGCAGCGTAATCAAGGCTTACGATATTTCAATTATTATCCAAAACGCTATAATCAAACCAAATATGAGCAATTAACTTGCAATTTTCAACCATTCATGTATGATCTCAACCTATGAAAAAAATATTCCCAATCTTATTCATTCTCGCTGTTGCAGGCACTGCCTGGTTTCTCTGGCGCCCGCAACCTGAAATCATTACCTTAAAACCCGCTGCGTTCAAAAAACTGCCTGGCTGGGATAAAAGTAATGTTAAAAAATCATTAGAGACCTTTCAGGTTTCGTGTAAGACTTTTCTGCGCCAGGATCCGGAAAGCAATGCCGGCAGCGAGCTGATTCCATTACAGGTCAAAGACTGGCAACCTGCCTGTCGTGCGGCTATTGCAATTAATCCTGTAACCCGAAACGCGGCAAAAAAATTCTTTCAACACTGGTTCAAGCCGATTGAGTTTTATAATAAACAAACGGTAAAAGGCCTGTTTACCGGCTATTATATGCCATTACTTCACGGAAGCCTTACCCGTACTGCAAAATACAACGTACCAATCTATGGCATGCCCCGTAATCTGGTTACAGTCAATTTGTCGGATTTTAATAATGATTATGGCAGTAAACGTATAATAGGTCGGATGGAAAAAGGTAAAATCCGCCCTTATTACACGCGTGAAGAAATCAATAAGGGCGCCATATCCAAACATGCGCCGGTTTTAGTCTGGGTTGATAATCATGTTGATCGCCTTTTTCTGGAAATTCAAGGCTCAGGCATTATCAAACTGACTGACGGCAAAAAAATATCTGTTGGCTATGCCGGTGAAAATGGCGCGCCTTATACTGCGATTGGAAAAGTATTGATTGATAAAGGCGTCATGACCAAAGATACTGCTTCAATGCAAGCGATTAAAGCCTACCTTACAGCCAATCCTCAAGAACGGGATCCGATACTCAATCAGAATAAATCCTTTGTATTCTTCCGAATGCTGGATAACACCGATGCGCTTGGCGCTCAGGGAGTACCGTTGACTGCAGGCTATTCATTGGCAGTCGATCGCAAATGGATTCCGTTAGGCGCCCCGCTCTGGCTGGACACGACCCACCCGGTACCACTTATGGCCAATGCGCCTCAAAAGCTGCAGCGGCTGATGATTGCTCAGGACACTGGCGGAGCGATTCGCGGCACAGTCCGCGGCGATGTATTCTGGGGAGCGGGTCAAATGGCGACGCTTATTGCCGGTAATATGAAAAACGAAGGTCATTACTGGTTACTGGTTCCGCGCGAGGCGGTGGCGAAATTACCGCGGGAATTAAAGCGGTAATAGCCCTTGTCATCCCCGCGAAGGCGGGGATCCATCCGGCAAACAAGGTAAGGAGCCAGCTTGAAAGATAGATTCCCGCCTTCGCGGGAATGACAATATCCCTTACTCTTTCCTGCGTCTTCTTTATAGACTAAACTATGTCTGTAATCCTCAAAGCCGCTGATAAAATTGAAAAAAAACACGTTGCCTGCCGACTGGCATAAATATTCCCTGAAACAGTTCAAGGATGAGCTGAGCGCTGAGTTTTCCCTGAATTGCAATATCCTGCACCTGATCCACAAGCTGGTTCATTTTATCGACCAATTACTATTGCATCTGTTTGACAAAAACGGCTTGGAACAAACCTGTTTCTGCCTGCTCGCACTGGGCAGTTATGGCCGGCGTGAATTGCAACTGCATTCAGATGTTGATTTGCTGCTGCTTTATGATGAAAACCTGACCAACCCCAACGATTTGCAAAAAGCTCAGAATTTTATTCAAGACTGTTGGGACTATGGCCTGACTATCAGCCACCAAATTACTACTATTGCTCAATGCGCCGAACTCGCCAGCAATGATGTCAGCGTTATATCCAGCTTGCTTGATATGCATTTACTCTGTGGACGCGGAGCGTTAATGGAGGAGTTAAAATACGCCACGCATCCGCTTCATATCTGGAATGGACTGGATTATTTTTTTGCCAAATTGGCCGAGCAGCAACAACGTTATAAAAAATTTGGTGAAACCGCCTATAATCTCGAACCCAATGTTAAACAAGGTCCTGGCGGTTTACGTGATCTACAAATTTTAACCAGCATTGGCAAACGCCATTTTGGCATTAAAAAATTGTCGGAAAGCATTAATTACGGTTTCCTCACAGATAAAGAATATGAGGAATTTATTAATTGCCAGCATTATCTCTGGAAAGTACGCTTTGCCTTGCATATTCTGGCTGGTAAACCGGAAGAGCGATTGTTGTTTGATTATCAGGTAAAACTTGCTGCCATCTTCGGCTTTTCCGACACTCCCCATTCCCTGGCGATAGAACAATTCATGAAAGCCTATTTTAAAGTTATCAAACGCTGCCGTGAATTAAATGAAATGCTGCTGCAGTGGTTTTCAGAAGCGATTGTCTATCAGGAAAAACAACTCATTACACCATTGGATGAACAGTTTCAGCTCTCAAACAACTTTATTGAAGTCAAAAATAATCATGTCTTCAGCCTCTGCCCAAAAGCAATTATCCAACTGTTTCTATGGATAGCCAAAAAACCTGATATTGCTGGCGTTAAAGCAACAACCATTCGCCTGTTGCGTAATCATATTTATCTTATCAACAAGCATTTTCGCTCTTCACCAGAAATTACTCGTTGCTTTCTGGCCATTTTTGAACAGGACAACCCTTATGAAGCCCTGTACCATATGAATCGCTATGGTGTTTTGAGCCATTACCTCGATTGCTTTGCCGCAGTTACCGGGCAGATGCAATATGATTTATTTCATGTTTATACGGTTGATCAACACACTCTGTTTGTAATCCGCAACCTGGTGCGCTTTAGCGATAATCAGTTTAATCAGCCTTTCCAGCTGGCGGCAAACCTGATAAATCGTCTGCCGAAAAAATCAATTCTGTTTCTTGCCGCTTTATTTCATGATGTTGCCAAAGGACGCGGCGGCGATCATTCTGAGTTAGGCGCGGAAGAAGCTAATAATTTTGCTATTCGCCACCAGCTGGCGAATGCTGATCGCCAGTTGCTGGTCTGGCTGGTTAAAAATCATCTGTTGATGTCGCAAACTGCACAAAGACAAGATATTTATGATCCGGCAACCATTAAAGCTTTTTGTGAGCAATTACCCGAAGCGAATTATCTTGATTATCTATATTTGCTTACCGTTGCCGATATTTGCGGAACCAATCCCAAATTATGGAACAGTTGGAAAGATTCGCTGTTAAAAGAACTTCATCAGGCGGCGCAACGGGCTCTTGAACAGCAGAAAAAGCAGCTTGATGAAACGGCCTTGATTAATAACCGCAAATTGCAGGCTTTAGCCATCTTAAATCAGGCTAATATCGATTCGCCGCAAATTCTCACCCTTTGGGCTGATCTCAAAAACAAATATTTTCTGCATGAATCAGCTGAAATGATAGCCTGCCATACTATGGCTATTCTCAATTGCAAACAGTTTCCGCTGGTTATGGTGTTGCCCCATCATAGTCAAGGCGGCACTGAGGTTTTTATTTATATGCCTCATAATGAAAACCGCTTTATTATAGCAACCACAGTATTAAGCAATAATAATTTTACTATTCAGGAAGCAAGTGTTTCTACCTGTAATAATCAATTTGATCTGGATACTTATATTATCCTTGATGATCATTATCAAACTATTACTGATGAAAAACAGCGGGAAGAAATCCAGGCAGTTTTAACAGCAAGCCTGTCGAACCCCGAGCAATTGCCTATTGCAATAAAACGACGGATTTCACGCGCACTGGCGCATTTTAAATTCAAACCGCAGATTACTTTTTACGATGATCCTCAGGGCAGATATACCCGCCTGTTTCTGATTGCCTCTGATCGGCCTGGATTATTAGCCAAAATAAGCGCGATCTTCACCGGGCAACAGATTCATCTGCACAGCGCAAAAATCGCCACAGCGGGTGAAAGGGTTGAGGACGCATTTTATATTTCCAATAATGCTGGCGTTGCTTTGGATAATGAGCAGAAAGAGCAGTTGAAGGAGGCTTTGGCAAAGGAGCTGGTTTAATTTGTCAAGATTCCATGATAAAAGTCCTATAATGGGGTCGCTTTTGCGGATAAATGTGGGTTGGAGTAATCCTAAAAGTGAGCCGCTACATCTAAGGTAGATTTTTTAAGATGAGACGCTTCGTTTAAACAGGGCTTAAGTTTTAAAAATAACTCTGTAAAAAATTTTATATAGATTCCTTGCAGAGTTAAGTCATTACCATTGGCAATTACCGCTTGGATATCGTTAAGTATTAAAACTCCTGCTGCATCGATTATTTGATTGCGATTTAATGTGGAGAAATTCGCTTGATTTTGTAATTTTTCATAAAGGCTGGAACCTAGATCCAAGTTAATTTTGGTTGTTGAATCCCTAATAAACGGTATTGGCTAGTAGCATTCTTTTTTTTCATTAACGCTAGTAGTTTATAGGAAAATTGTTTTTTATAGGGAGCTGATATTCGTTTGATAATATTAGCAGGTTGGGCGGCCCATTCTTTTAATAAATCTGTTTGAATTTTGGTAGATTGAAAATCGTTTCTTGAGAATAAAATTAGTATAGATCGAATCCAATAATTTGAATTAAACACTCGACAGCCAAGAAGCCGAGAACTACAAAATGATTCTAATGGGTGCGGAAAGCTAGGCGAAGGTGGTTTCATGAGAACAAATAACTAATACAAAAATATAATTATTGATCATTTTGATGCGAATTTAAATAGCAAAGGTGTAATCCAAGCCTCTATTTATTCCTAAAAAACTCGGTTAACAACCTTGCACACGGTTCCTGCATGTTTCCCTCATCAATCTGCACCTGATGATTCAACGGAAAACCACGCAATAAATTATAAACAGACCCTGCCGCACCCGCTTTAAAATCCCGAGCGGCAAAAACCAGCCGTTTGATTCTGGCATGAACAATTGCGCCCGCGCACATTGCACAAGGCTCAAGAGTCACATACAGCGTGGTATTATTAAGCCTGAAATTCCCCACCGTTTTCGCAGCCTGCCGAATCGCCAGAATTTCTGCATGTGCACAAGGATCATTATCCTGTAATACCTGATTATATCCCTGCCCTATCAGGCAATTATCCGCATCAACCAGCACGGCGCCCACCGGCACTTCATTATCTTCTTTTGCCTTCAGAGCCTGCTGGTATGCTTTTTCCATCCAGAAACTGTCGTTTTTTATTCCCATTCTATAGTCGCGGGCGGTTTGCCGGAGATATCATAAGTAACACGGGAAACACCTGCCACTTCGTTGATTATCCGGTTTGATACTTTACCAAGAAAATCCCAAGGCAAATGGCTCCAGTGCGCCGTCATAAAGTCAACTGTTTCAACCACGCGCAGACAAATAACATAATCATAACGTCTACCGTCTCCCATCACGCCGACACTTTTAACGGGCAGAAAAACCGCAAACGCCTGGCTTACTTTATGGTATAGATCTGCTTTATGCAATTCGTCAATGAATATCGCATCAGCTTTGCGCAGAATATCCGCATATTCTTTTTTAATTTCGCCAAGAATCCTTACACCAAGCCCCGGCCCAGGGAACGGATGCCGATAAACCATATCATGCGGTAATCCCAGCTCAAGACCTATTTTCCTGACTTCATCCTTGAACAACTCGCGTATAGGTTCGAGCAATTTAAGATGCAGTTTTTCCGGTAAGCCGCCAACATTATGATGCGACTTGATTACCACTGATGCGCCATTGGTCTGGGTAGCCGCCGATTCTATGACATCAGGGTAAATAGTTCCCTGGGCAAGCCATTCCACTTCAGGAATTTGCCTGGCCTGTTCATCAAAAACCTCAATAAACGTCCGACCTATGATTTTCCGCTTTTGTTCAGGGCAATCAACTCCCGCGAGCGCTTGCAAAAATTTCTGTTCGGCATTCACCGCAATAACTCGAATACCCATATGCTTTGAAAACATTGCCAGTACTTGTTCGGCTTCATTAAGCCTTAGCAAGCCCGTGTCCACAAACACACAGATTAACTGATCGCCAATGGCTTTATGCAGCAACGCAGCAACCACCGATGAATCAACCCCGCCAGACAGCCCCAGCAGTACATGACTGGCGCCAACCTTTGCTTTAATATCTGCCAGCGAACGCTCAATGATATTATGCGCAGTCCAATCAGCACGCGCCTGACAAATATCGACAACAAACCGTTCCAGGATGCGTAGCCCTTGAGTAGTATGAGTAACTTCCGGATGAAATTGCAGGCCATACCATTTATTGTCATCATTAGCCATGCCGGCGATGGGTGCATTGGCGGTTTCGCAGATCACCTTAAATCCGGGCGGCAGTTCGGTAACTTTATCGCCATGGCTCATCCAGACATCAAGCAGCGCATCGCCCTCTATAGTGGTTCTGTCTTCAATATTAACCAGTAACTCTGAATGATTACGCAGGGTTAATTCAGCATAGCCATATTCACGCAAGTGAGATGTACTGACCTTTCCTCCCAGTTGTGCCGCCATGGTTTGCATGCCATAACATATCCCCAGGACGGGTAATTGACAGCTAAAAACCCAACCGGGCGCACTGATATTACATTCGTCATTAACAGAGGATGGACCGCCGGAAAGAATGATGCCGCATGGTTTCATATTTTTGGCAATATTCTCATTCAAATTATAAGGATGAATTTCACAATATACGCCCATTTCCCGCACACGTCTGGCAATTAATTGTGTATATTGTGAGCCAAAATCAAGAATTATTAATGGTTGTTTTTTAATAGTTATCATTACTAATTGTCTACCTGATAATTGGGGGCCTGTTTTGTGATATTGACATCATGGACATGCGATTCACGCATACCCGCATTAGTTACCTGCACAAACTGGGCTTTCTTATGCAAATCAACTATTGTCTCGCAACCGGTATACCCCATACAGGAGCGTAATCCGCCCATCATTTGATGAATAATGGTCTGAACCGGTCCCTTATAGGCAACTCGTCCTTCAATCCCTTCCGGTACCAGCTTTTCAGTACCCTGACCGATATCCTGAAAATAACGGTCGCTAGAGCCTTGCTTTTGCGCCATGGCGCCAATTGACCCCATACCGCGGTAACTTTTATAGGTGCGCCCCTGATATAGCTCAATTTCACCCGGCGACTCTTCTGTCCCGGCAAACAGGCTGCCAAGCATAACGGTATGAGCGCCAGCCGCCAACGCCTTACAGATATCACCAGAAAAACGAATACCGCCATCTGCGATAATGGGTACGGAATTTTTCAATTCCTTCGCGACATTTGCAATTGCCGATAATTGCGGAATCCCGACTCCGGTTACAATGCGGGTGGTACAAATTGAACCAGGGCCAATACCCACCTTAACCGCATCAGCACCGGCCTTCACCAGATCTGCAGCCGCTGCGGCTGTCGCAATATTTCCGCCTACGATTTGAATATGCGGGAAATGTTTTTTAATCCAGCGCACGCGTTTTAACACCCCGTCCGAATGACCATGGGCAGTATCGACAATGAGCACATCTACCCCGGCATCAATTAATGCCGCCACCCGCTCATCTGTACCTTCGCCAACACCCACTGCTGCCCCAACCCGGAGCTGTTCGGAAGCATCTTTACAGGCAAAAGGATTTTCTTTTGCTTTTTGAATGTCTTTAACAGTTATCAGGCCACGAAGATTGAATAAATCATTTACCACCAGCAGTTTTTCGATTCGATGTTTATGCAGCAGACTGCGTACCTGCTCACGCGACGCGCCTTCTTTTACCGTTACCAGCCGCTCTTTAGGCGTCATAACCGCAGAAACCGGTAATGACAGGTTTGTTTCAAACCGGATATCACGGCTGGTTACGATACCAACCAATTGATTATTATCAACAACAGGCATTCCTGAAAAATTATGTTTAGCCATAACATCCAGCAATTGCTGCACAGAAATATCAGGTGCAACAAACACAGGATCTTTTACCATACCGCTTTCAAATTTTTTCACCTTACGCACTTCATCAGCCTGAGCCTGAATCGTCATATTTTTGTGAATAATCCCAATTCCGCCCTCTTGGGCAATTGCAATTGCCAATCGGGCTTCCGTAACTGTATCCATGGCTGCGGATAAAACCGGAATATTCAATTCAATATCACGCGTTAACCGGGTTTTCAGAGAAACATCCTTAGGCAGGACTTGAGAGTGGGCAGGAACCAAAAGAACATCATCAAACGTTAAGGCTTGCTGGACAATGGGAAGCGACATACTAATCCCCTGTAATTTACTTAACCCCAAATTATAGTGTGAAATGAGCATTAAATACAGATCTGTATAATTTAAAGAGGATGATACAGACATTATTCAACCTTGAATTGATTAACTTTAAACTTTAAGTGCAAATTTAAAACAATGGTATATACTTGTATTATATCCCCAAAGCAAGGATGCAAATCATGAAAAAACTAGTAATTGCTGTTGTTATTGTGAGCGCCGCGGCTTTAACCGGATGCGGATTTAATAATGGGTGCTGCGGTGAATATACTTATTCATCATGCTGCAACTCTTATACAACCTACTATAGCAGTTACAGTACCTCCGGCTGCTGTGGTTCCGGAGGCTGGTAATCCACTCCTGAGTACTATCATCCCCGCATTGGCGGGGATGTCAATTTTTTACCCTTTTCGCAACTCTATGACCGTTACTTCCAACGGTTTTTTGCCAATATTCAGATCCTGATGTGAGTATTTACCTTGCTCTTTACTCAGGTAAATGGGCGTTTTCTTTTCAAGCTTCAGCATTTCTTTTTTGCCGGAACGGTAAATAACCTGCAAAATTCCATCCTGCTCTGGAATCACTACCCTGGCATACTGATGCGTATGAAAAGGCAATTTCTGACCGGGACAAATAACTGTTTTCCAGACTTTAGTAGTTTTATTTTCAATGTAAATTTCCCGCATAGTCTGACAATTTGCCGCATAAACCTGGGGTTGCAGTAATATCAGAAAAGAAAAAATCAGTCTACGCATCACAACCTCCTTCAATTAGTCCAACAATGCCGGTATTTCAGTCCGGATTTCTTTCTGCCGGTTTTTCTCATCAACAAAGACAACAACCGGTTGATGGAGCCGACATCTTGCTTCCTCAAGCTGAATAAACGACGCAATAATAATAATGTCGCCGGGCGACACCAAATGAGCCGCGGCGCCATTAACACAGACAGCAGTCGATCCTGGTTGTCCGGTAATTGCATACGTTTCAAACCGGGTACCGGCAGTAACATTCCAGACATTTACCGCTTCATTGGGCAGAATGTCGGCAGCAGCCAGCAACTCCGGAGAAATGGTAATACTGCCCTCATAATCAAGATCAGCATGAGTCACGCGAGCTCGATGAATTTTTGACTTTAACATACGCCGGTAATGCATGTACTCTCCTGTGCAATTTTTACAACTTACGCTTTGCACACAATAATGGATTTAAGCCGATAAATACAGCACTTTGTGTTTGAAAAAAACGGTTTCGCAACAATTTTTATTAATTAAACGAAGATTGTATTATTGTGCTTGAACTGACCAATCAATACCGTGTAAACTGAACAATAATTTAAACATCGACTTTAGAGGTAGGGTATCACCTTGGCTAAAATTATCGTAGTTACTTCCGGTAAAGGTGGTGTAGGCAAAACAACTACATCGGCTGCCATTTCTTCCGGTCTGGCATTACAAGGCCATAAAACAGTTGTTATTGATTTTGATATAGGACTGCGTAACCTCGATATTATCATGGGTTGCGAACGCCGTGTAGTTTATGATTTTATCAATGTAATCAATGGAGAAGCAAGCCTTAATCAAGCCTTGATTAAAGACAAAAGGGTTCCCCAACTCTATATCTTGCCAGCCTCTCAAACACGTGATAAAGATGCACTTACCCTGGAAGGCGTCGGTAAAATCCTGGATGATCTCGCTGCTGAATTTGATTATATTGTCTGCGATTCGCCTGCAGGTATTGAAACCGGTGCGTTGACTGCAATGTATTTTGCTGATCACGCCATCGTAGTGACTAACCCCGAAGTGTCTTCTGTCCGTGACTCGGATCGTATTTTAGGTATTCTGGCCAGCAAAACCCGCCGTGCCATTGAAAACAAACCTCCAGTCCAGGAACATTTACTGTTGACTCGTTATGATCCTGCCCGCGTTGAAAAAGGTGAAATGCTGTCGGTTGAAGATGTAAAAGAAATTTTGGCTATTCCGCTCATGGGCGTTATTCCAGAATCAAAAGCCGTATTAAAAGCGTCAAATACAGGAACTCCGGTTATATTGGATGAGACTAGCGATGCCGGATTGGCATATCAGGATGCTATAGCCCGTTTTCTGGGCGAAAGCAGGCCAATGCGCTTTGTAAACACTGAACGTAAAGGAATTTTACGGCGCTTGTTTGGCAAGAACAAGGAGGATGTTCCAGCATGAGTATATTCAGTTACTTAAGAAAACGCCACAGCACTGCGTCTGTGGCGAAAGAACGCTTGCAGATTATTATTTCTCACGAGCGTACACAGCGCAACACACCAGATTATTTGCCAAAACTGCAAGAGGAAATTCTGACAGTTATTGCGAAATATATTCCTATTTCACGCGATAAAGTAAGCGTTAATCTGGAAAGAATGGGCGATAATGCCGTTCTTGAGCTTAATGTGACAATGCCTGAAGAAGTACTTGAAGAGGCGTAAAGCTTTACTAATTACAATATAAAATGCAGGTTGGGTCGTTCGACCCAACAATCAGATTTCCATCAGATCCTTTTCTTTTTCAACCAACAACGCATCAACTTCGGCAATATACTTGTCAGTTAATTTCTGAATAACCTCAGTAGCACGGCGCTCATCGTCTTCAGAAATAGATTTGTCTTTTACCAAATCTTTCAGATGATTATTTGCATCACGACGAATATTTCGCACTGCTACTCGCCCTTGTTCGCCTTCTGCACGCACAACTTTGATCAGTTCTTTACGGCGTTCCTCGGTTAAAGGCGGCATGGGAACACGAATCGCGTTACCAGCTGTCGCTGGGTTTAAACCCAGATCAGAGGTAAGGATAGCTTTTTCAATGGCAGCGACCATAGTTTTTTCCCATGGGGTTACCAGAATAGTACGGGCATCACTGGCAGTTATATTAGCAACCTGATTTATAGGTGTTGGGGTACCGTAATAATCAACCATTACGTGATCCAGTAAACTGACGTTCGCTCGACCGGTTCTTACTTTTGTTAAATCATTCTGCAGAGTTTCGATGGTTTTTTTCATCCGTTTTTCTGCATCTTGCCTGATATCATTAATCATGATTAGCTCCTACAATTGTTCCGACTCGCTCACCTGATACGATCTTGAGTAAAGCGCCAGGGGCTGCCATGTCAAAGATCTGCAGGGGCATGTTTTGATCCTGGCATAAGCAAATTGCCGTTAAATCCATAACTTCCAATCCCTGGTTTAAAACTTCTTTGTAAGTTAATGAATCATAACGGACCGCTTCCGGATTCTTCATCGGATCATCTGAGTAAACACCGTCAACCTTGGTAGCCTTAAGCACAACATCCGCGCCTATCTCGATTGCCCGCAGGCAGGCAGCTGTATCGGTTGTAAAGAATGGGTTGCCAGTACCGGCCGCAAAAATGACAACATGCCCATCTCGCAGATGGGTAATCGCTTTACGCCGATGGTAAGGATCTACTACTCCAAGCATGGGGATTGCCGACATAATTCGTGCCGGCAAATCAATGCGCTCAAGCGCATCACGCAATGCTAAAGCATTCATTACAGTAGCCAGCATGCCCATATGATCGCCTGTAACCCGTCCAAGTCCAGCCTTTGATAATGCCTTGCCCCGAAACAGATTTCCACCACCGATAACCAGGCCGACTTCAACGCCCAAGCTTATCAGTTCAGCGATTTCCTTAGCCATCCGATCAAGCACTGCAGGGTCAATGCCAAACTGCGCATTGCCCATTAATGCCTCACCACTGCATTTTAATAAAATACGTTTGTATTTTAATTTAGTCATTACCGCGAACCTGTGCCATTACTTCTTCAACGAAGTTATCTTCTTTCTTCTCGATACCTTCACCGACTTCATAGCGCAGGAAAGAAATAACTTCTGCGTTTTTCTCTTTCAGTAACTGACCTACTTTGATATCAGGATTTTTAACAAAGGGTTGGCCTAACAGGCTGACTTCATCAACAAACTTATTGATGCGGCCTTCGATCATTTTGTCAATAATTTCTTGTGGTTTACCGCTTTCACGAGCCTGAGCAGTAAAGATATCACGTTCGCTTTCAATTGTTTCAGCAGAAACCTGATCACGGCTTACAACCAACGGCCTGCTTGCTGCGATGTGCATAGCAATATCTTTAGCCAAGGCTTCTTCGCCATTTTTAAGGGCAACGATAACGCCAATGCGGGAACCGTGCAGGTACGCACCGATAACGCCGTCGCAACTTACTCTTTCCATGCGGCGCAGTTTGATGTTCTCGCCGATTTTAGCGACCAGTTGTTGTCTTGCCTGCTCAATAGTAGTATCTGTACCTGCAATCTGAAGCCCTGATAAGTCGTTAATGTCACTAACATTGCTGTTTAGTGCAGTAGTTGCAACTTGCTCAGCAAACGTGTTAAAGCTTTCGTCACGAGCTACGAAGTCTGTCTCACTGTTGATTTCAATGATAACGGCTGTACGGCCATCAGTTGAACGTTGAATAACGATCACTCCTTCAGCAGCAATGCGATCCGCTTTCTTATCAGCTTTCGCCTGACCTGCTTTACGCATATTGGCAATTGCCAACTCGATATCGCCATTTGCTTCAACCAGGAATTTTTTACATTCCATCATACCAGAACCGGTACGCTCACGTAATTTCATTACTAAAGATGCACTAACTGACATTTTACTTCCTCCACATAGCAAAAAGGGGTGCGTTAATGATGATTAAGCACCCCTCTACATAATTTTAATTACTCACCGGTTTTGTCAGTTTCTTTTTCAGAAATCTCAACAAATTCAGAATCAGCAGAGACGCCGCCGACAGTATTGCCGTTTTTAGCATCCAAAATAGCGTCTGCAATACAACGGACATAAATGTCAACTGCTCTCATTGAATCATCATTGCCAGGAATAATGTAATCAATGTTATCAGGGCTGTTATTAGTATCAACTACACCAATAACTGGAATCTTCAAGCGGCGGGCTTCTTCAACAGCAATGTGCTCAAAGCCAACATCCACAACAAACAGAGCATCAGGCAGGCCGCCCATATCTTCAATACCGCCCAGACCTCTCTCCAGTTTCTCAAGTTCACGCGTCAGCATCAAGGCTTCTTTTTTAATCATGCCTGCGAAAGCGCCTTTATCACGCAACTCTTTTAATTCTTTCAAACGGAAAATTGACTGACGAACAGTTTTGTAGTTAGTCAGCATACCACCTAACCAACGGTGATCAACATAAGGCATGCCGCAACGCTTGGCGTGGGTACGGATGCTTTCCTGAGCAGCACGCTTGGTGCCAACGAAAAGAATTTTTGCCTTGTTTGCCGCCAGACGACCAACATAGTTGGTTACATCACTCAGCATAGGCATTGTTTTTTCAAGATTAATAATATGGATCTTGTTTCGGGAACCGAAAATGAACTCTGCCATTTTAGGATTCCAGTATCGGGTTCTGTGACCGAAATGTGCACCTGCTTCAAGCAGCTCACGCATACTTACATTACTCATTTAAATATCTCCAGGGTTATGCCTCCACGCCTCCCATAAAACACCCATTAAAGGGACCCCGCTTTATGTGTCGAAACGTGTGTGTAGTTAAAAAGCGTGCTAGTTATACCACACTTTGCATGTTACAGCAATGAACAATAGCATTTTCATGGATTTATACTTTGTACCGGATTTTACAGCTCATATCCGTTCAGCCTGAGGAAAATGCGGAAACAGGCAGAAACTACTATACTATAATATATATACCCAGATGGATTTTGCCATGGAACGCAGAGCGGTTTACCAATTTGCAGATTCTTATCACCACGCCCTGCTTTCTGAGGTCGGCGGTAAGGGTTTGTCCTTAATTAAAATGGCGCAATCCGGGCTCGCCATTCCACCCGGCTTTGTCCTTAGCGTTGCGTTTTTCCAACCATGGATTGATGAACTAAAAACAACGCCAGCCTGGAACGAATTCTTAACCGCTGACTCCAGGGATATGCCTGAAAAAATTAAAAGCCTTAAAGCAGCTGCCATGGAACTCAATTTAACTCAAAAACAACAAACATTAATTATTTGTGCGCTGGCTCATCATCCTGGCGTCCACTTGTTTGCTGTCCGCTCTTCGGCACCGGAAGAAGATTTGTCTGATGCGTCTTTTGCCGGTGGTTATGAAACTGTACTTGGCGTTACGCAGGACGCAATGGAAAACGCGATTAAAACCGCTTTTGCCTCCTGTCTTGATCCGCGTGTTTTTATTTATAAAAGAGAACAGGGTTTTGCCACGAATGATTTTAGTATTGCGGTCGTAGTTATGGAGCAAATTGCCAGTGAAGTGGCTGGTGTAGGTTTTTCAGTAAATCCCCTCAGCAATGATCACGATGAGATGGTATTTAATGCCAACTGGGGCCAGGGTGAAACCGTAGTCGCAGGGCTGGTAACGCCGGATCAGTATATTGTCAATAAAATAAGCGGCGATATTATGGAGAAAACATTGGGAGGCAAGGAAACTTCCATATGGCTGCTTCCTGACGGCGGCGGTACTGAAGAACGCGCAGATCCCCGCCATGATGAGTTTACTCTCAGCGATGAACAGATATTGGAACTAAGCCGACAATTATCAATCATTGAAAAGCTTTACGGTCGAGCCATGGATATTGAATGGGCTTATGCCAGAGGGCAACTTTATCTGTTGCAGGCACGCCCCATTACAACGTGCATTCCCCTTCCGCGCGGTATGATGACTGAATTTGATGAGCCGCGACAATTATATCTTGATCTTACTTTGTCAGTACAAGGACTGGAAAAACCGCTTTCCCCCCTTGGGACCGACTTTATTCGAAAATTACTTCATGCTGCGGCAAAAACAGTGATTGGCAGAAATGACATCCTTGATATCAGGCATGGCGCCGCTGGTATTAGCGATGGCAAAATCTATCTCAATTTATCCAATATCTTTACTGTGATTAGTAAAGATAAAATAGCAAACGCTCTGGTTAAAATGGATGCCATTGCCAGCAATATCTTGCTCCAGCTTCCACAAGGTTCATATCAAAATGCGGTGAAACCAGAAATTTTAAATATCAATAAATTTGACGTTGCTACCCGTATGTATGATGTCGTATTGAAAATTGTTACCGGTAAATATCGGCTGGCAGCAATGGCTCATAAATATGACAAAGACGTTGCCCACATGGAGCAAGTAACTGACTCCATTCTGGCAGAGAATACTCCCCTCTCTGAACGAATCGAACAGATTTTCAAACCATTTGCTTATTTTCTGGTACACAAGATTGCCCCTGCCGCTATTCTGGGCCAAAGAGCGATTGCCTCAATTAATAAATTATTTGAGGCAGATGCCCAACAGGATAAAACTGTTAAAGCACATTTAGATGCAGTTTCCCGCTCCCTGCCGCATAATATTACTATTCAGATGGGACTTGATATATATTCATTATCAACATTGCTTGAGAAAGATAAATATCATTCGCAGGAGGAGCTTGTCACTGCTTTTAGAAACAAGCAGCTTTCACCACAATTTTATCAGGACTGGGATAAATTTATTGACCGTTTTGGCTGTCGCGGTCAAGAAGAATTTGATATCGCATCGCCGCGCTATATGGAAAATGATCATCAGTTGCTAAGTATGATTTACTCTGCTTCAACCGGTTGTAACGACGCCAATAATCCATTGCACATCTACCAAACCAGTCAAGACGAGCGTCAGAAAGCCTATGAGTATTTACTTACTATTGCTGCCAGAAAAGGTAAATACACCATTAAAAAATTTAAAACCGATTATGCCGTCATGGAGCAATTTGGCGGTTATCGGGAAAACCATAAATATTTTCTGGTTCGTTTATTTAGTAAAATAAGGCAATTGCTGCTAACAGAAGCAAAAAAAATGGTGCTTGCCGGTGTCCTGGAGCATGAAGAACAGATTTTTGATCTGACTCTGGTGGACTTGTCGGCGTATGAATCCGATCCTGAGATTAATTTAGTACCTCGTATGGCTCATAATACAGAAATTATAAAACAACTCGAAACAGTGAAAACAACACCGCCATTAATTGATTCCCGCGGCCGAATTTTGCGGTTAAACCGGCCTCCATTAAAAGAAGGGGAAATTGGCGGTCATGCGGTATCCAGCGGCAAGATCAGCGGAAAAGTCAAAGTTTTGCATACCCCGGATGAAAAACCATTGCTAATGGGCGAGATCCTGGTGGCTCGTGCTACCGATCCTGGCTGGACGCCGCTGTTTGTCAATGCCGGCGCTATTATTCTCGAAATTGGCGGTATGTTACAGCATGGCGCACTGGTTGCCCGGGAATATGGCAAACCTTGCATTGCCGGTGTTGATAATGCCACTGAAATCCTGAAGGATGGTGATTTGATTGAAGTAGATGGCTCATTGGGGATTATCCGCCGTATTGATACCCCTGATTCAATGGAAAATATATCTCACTAGGCCGTCTTTAATTCATTCAAGGAACCAATATTTTGCACATTTATTTCCCATCAACTATACTGAAAAAGGTTTTGCAATTGCGAAACTACGAGCCTTATATGGAATAATGTATCTAACTGGATTAAGGATAATATCATGTTAAAGAAACTCTTATTATTACCCGTATTAACTCTTGCACTCGCTTTCTATCAAACAGCTTTTGCAGGTTCATGCCACCAGCGCATGGATCAAATGATGGGTTCATTAAACCTGACTGATGCTCAAAAAACTCAAATTAAAACCATTACTGAGCAATCAAGAGAAGCAATGCAAACAAACATGACTCAAATGAAAACATTGCAAGGCCAGATTAAGGATTTAATCACCTCAGAAAAAGTCGACGAAGCAAAATTAAATGACTTGATTAGCCAAAAAACATCTTTAATGGCTACTATGATGAAAAGCAAAATCATGGTTAAAAATCAGATTTATAATGTTCTGGATAGCAAACAACAGCAACAATTTAAAGATCTGATGACCCAATGGGAACAAAACAAAATGCAACATAAAACTGGTTGCTAATATGGAGGTTGGGTCGTTACGACCCAACCTGCTTAAAATAAGTCTTCCTGCGTTAACCCTACCCGCTCAAGCAACCCTCTTAAGGTTTTCAATGCTTCAACCTGAATCTGGCGTACGCGTTCACGGGTTAAATCAATTTCTTTGCCAACATCTTCAAGCGTTGCTTTTTCAAAACCCCGCAAACCAAAGCGGCGTGCAATAACTTGTTGCTGATTTTCAGTAAGCTTGTCGAGCAGTAATTCGATATGCGCCCGCAAATCTTCATCAGTCAAAAGTTCTGCCGGGTTGGCGCTGTTTTCATCAGCAATAGTATCCAGCAGAGATTTATTTTCATCATATCCAATCGGCGTATCAACAGAAGCAACCTTGTCATTTAAGCCAAGTAACTTCTGCACATCTTCCAGCGGCTTATCAACCATTTCGGCAATTTCTTCAGGGGAAGGCTCATGATCAAGCTTCTGTGTCAATTGTCTTGCTGCCCGCAGATATACGTTTAATTCTTTCACAACATGGATAGGAAGACGAATTGTGCGTGTCTGATTCATAATGGCGCGCTCAATAGTTTGCCGTATCCACCAGGTAGCATAGGTCGAAAAACGGAATCCGCGATCCGGATCGAATTTTTCAACGGACTTCATTAACCCCAGATTTCCTTCTTCAATCAAATCAAGCAGGGGTAATCCACGGTTTAAATAACGCCGGGAGATTTTTACTACCAGACGCAGATTTGATTCAATCATTTTTTTACGGGCTGCCGGATCGCCTTTCAAGGCCAGGCGTGCATAATGGACCTCTTCTTCAGCTGATAATAGAGGTGAAAAACCGATTTCACTTAAATAAAGCTGAGTCGCATCCATAAACTTGGCAGCATTTTTACCTTGGGTAAATGATTGAAACGCATCCTCCTCTTCTTCCGCGCTGAAATCAGCTCCAAGCTCGTCATTTGAATCAGCAGAAATATCATCCTCTTCTTCAGCAAGCAGCGTTTCGTCAGCAGGTTCATCCCATTCATTGTCCGGAATAACCGCTTCTTTGATTGATTCGTCATCAACTTGCATGATCCCACCTATTGTGTTTATAAACCCATCCTGAGAAACACATTGTTCCATAATAAAATCAGTGGATATTCTCTGTTATTCCTTGCGTAAATACGCTAACGGATTGACAGGTTGTCCCGATTTTCTGATTTCAAAATGGACCCCCAAAAATTTTCTATCAATAATACCCATTTCGGCAATAATTTCACCAGCTTTAACTTTCTGGCCTTCTCTTACCAGATTACGGGCATTGTTTCCGTAAGCGGTCAGATACTGTCCATCATGCTTTATGATAATTAAATTTCCATACCCGGCCAGGCCATTACCGGCATAAGCAACAATTCCCGCAGCAGAGGCACGAACCGCCTCACCCTTTCTACCAGCAATATCTATGCCTTTTTTTCCTTGTTCCGGAATAAAACCGGAAACAATTCGGCCCCGTGCCGGCCATAACCATTTACCGCCGAGCTTTCCTTGAGCAGCATGATACTGCCTGATATGAGTTTTCTGTCGGTTTACCGCAGGCCTTGCAGGGATGCGGTAAGCATTTTTTGCCTTGTTTGCCGGACTGCGTGCAGCATTGGCATATGGTAAATGGATAATCTGCCCTACCCTTAACTGATAAGGAAACCGTATTCTATTATAGGCGGCAAGCTGTCTGAAATCCCTGTCATAACGGAATGCAATGGAGTACAGTGTTTCATCCCGCCGCACAATATGCGTGTTGCGATGAGAATCCTGCGGCTGCCATTTTAATTCAACAACAGGCGCCAAATCTGTCCGCTCGCCGCAGGCGGCAAGCAAAACCAGAATTAAGCCCGGGATAATGCCCTTAATCAGAGTTTTCAAGTTAGCCATTTCAGGTAGATAACACTTAGTAAAATAATAATCAGGGCAGTCCAGCCGATAATATCAATATAACGGCTTAACTTATTATGCAGACGCTCCCCCATAAAATACAGCAATGTTGAAACAAGGAAAAACCGTGCGCCTCGCCCAACGAATGAAGCAATAACAAAGGGTAAAAACGCCAGATTCATTGCTCCTGCTGCGATGGTAAAAATTTTATAAGGCGGCACCGGTGAAAAACTGGCCACCAAATTAATCCAGACTCCATATTGCTTAAACCAGTGCATCACGTGAAGGTAACCGTCAGCATACCGTGAGGCAAGCAGCCAGGGTTCTATAAGGCTCATACCAAAATAACCGATTGCATAACCAAATATTCCGCCCAAAACTGAAAATAACGTCGTAATTAACGCGTAATCCCAGGATTTTTTTGGCGCAGCAAGTCCCATGCTGATAAGCATCGCATCCGGCGGAATGGGAAAAAAGGAAGATTCTGCAAACGATACGCCAGCCAAATAGTAAGGCGCATGGGGATGCGCCGACCATTGAATGGTTTTCTTATACAAAAAAGAGAATATCTTCATGAAAGCCAGCTTATTCCCTGCGCCCAGGCAGATAATTTTTCAAATACCTTATAATGAGTCAAGTCCAAATGTAAAGGAGTCATTGAAACATAACCATTTTTTACCGCATAAAAATCGGTACCGGGTCCGGCATCGGCAGCCAATCCTGGCGGCCCTATCCAATAGATAGGCCTGCCGCGTGGATCGTATTCTTTGACTGTCGGTTCAGCGCCATGGCGAGTGCCGAGCCTGGTTACTTCAATTCCTTTAATTTTATCTAACGGAAGATCGGGAATATTAACATTCAGGATTGTTTGCGGCGGCAGCATATTGGCCTTCATTTTCAATACCAGTTCACGCGCTATCGTAGCGGCGGTGTCAAAATACTGGATGTTGTCGCCTACCATGGAAAACGCCAGTGAAGGGAACCCCAGATAACGCCCTTCCATAGCAGCCGCAACTGTGCCGGAATACAGTACATCATCACCTAAATTGGCGCCATCATTAATTCCGGAAACAACAATATCAGCAACGGGATCAAAAAAACCGGTCAGCGCGATATGAACACAATCAGTCGGCGTTCCTTCCACACTATAATAACCATTGTCAAGTTGCTTGACGTTTAACGGTCGCGTCAGGGTCAGCGAATTGCTGGCGCCGCTGCGATTCCTGTCAGGCGCCATTACGTTTACATCAGCAATGGTTGACATTTCATTGGCTAAAGCCCTGATGCCAGGCGCGTGAACGCCATCATCGTTACTTACTAATATCCGCATGATCTTAACCCTTTGGTGATTCCAGCCATTTGACAATCGCCATGCGCTGAGCCAACTCTTCTTGTATCGCCTGGATAGATTGGCCAAGCCTCTGGTTAGAGGCGTCCTTTTGGTATTCAGACTGTTTTGCTGCAAGCTGTTCCTGCAAAGAAATAATTTTTCTGCCGAACGCTTGTGGGTTCAATTGCAGTTCATAAGCAAGGCGGCTTATATCTGATGCAATTGCCTTCAGCTGGTCACAACTCAAACCGCTCGTGCGTCCAGAGCATTCACCAATTGCTTTCTGCAGTTCCATCGGGTGAGTGCGATAATAATTTTCATCCTTATTGCTGCAACCTGCCAGCAATCCAACCGCAACCAGTATGGACGCTACTTGTTTTAACATCAGCCACCCTCTTTCATGCTTTAAATTAAAAGATGAGATGTTATCACTATTGCCAGATAGAGAAAAGCTGGAATAAAACTTCTCGCAAGGGCTGCATACATTGATTATAATTTGACAATTCGTTATTGTACCTCCTTTTAGACTGGCAAGATTACAAACATGTTAGATTTTTCGATTAAACGAGACGAGCAGACCGGTGAGGCGTATGTTGAAACCTCCATTTGCGGAAAACCTCTGCTAACCTTACCGCAATTGAATAAAAGCACGGCATTTACCCAAGAAGAACGACACGCTTTTGGCTTGCTCGGGAAATTGCCCCACCGTGTGGAAACGCTGGATGAACAGGTGAAACGCGCTTACCTGCAGTATTCCGGCTACAACACTCGATTGCAGCAAAATATTTACCTGAATAATCTGCATGATAAAAATCAGGTCTTGTTTTATAAATTATTGAGCCGTTATTTAGGTGAAATGCTGCCGACCATATATACCCCCATAGTCGGTACGGCAGTTAAGCGTTTCAGCCATGAATACCGTCAACCGAGAGGGTTATATATTGCCCACTCCGATAAAAACCTGCTTGATGAAATTATATCCAATCGCTCTAATCCCGAAATCGATGTCATTGTTGTGACTGATGGCGAAGGCGTATTGGGCATTGGCGATCAGGGTATAGGCGGGATGGATATTCCCGTTGCCAAACTAATGGTTTACAGCTTGTGCGGCGGTATCGATCCCACCCGCTGCCTGCCGGTTTTTCTTGATGTCGGTACCAATAATCAGGAACTGCTTAACGATCCGATGTACCTTGGCTGTCGGCACCCGCGTATTGATACGGATCAATATGACGCTTTCATTCATAGTTTCGTGACTACAATACGCAAGCATTTCCCCAATGCTTTCCTGCACTGGGAAGACTTTGGCCGCAATAATGCCCGGCGCATTCTGGACAGATATCAGGATGAGCTTTGTACATTTAATGACGATATTCAGGGTACCGGCGCAGTAACGTTATCTGCAATCCTGGCTGCTTGCGAAGTAACCGGTAAATCATTGTCCGAACATAAAATTGTAGTATTTGGCGCAGGTTCTGCCGGTACAGGGATTAGCGATCAGATTGTTGATGCCTTAATTCGCCATGGCGTTAGCGAAGAGCAAGCTTACCGGCAATTCTGGCTGATTGACCGGCAAGGGCTATTAATTGATTCTGATCCGGAACTGATTGAGTCACAACGGCCTTATGCACGACAGGCTGAAGAAATCAGCAGTTGGAACATCAACGGCAGGCAGCCGTCATTGACTGATACCGTACGCCATGTCAAACCAACTATTTTGATCGGCTGTTCCGCTCAGGCTGGAGCCTTCTCGCAGGATATCATTGAAACCATGTCGCAATCCTGTGAACGCCCTATTATATTCCCACTGTCGAATCCTGATGAAAAATGCGAGGCTCAACCAACCGATATTCTTTACTGGAGTAATGGTAAAGCGCTGGTCGCAACAGGCACAGCCTTCCCTGCGGTTGATTATCAGGGACGCTTAATTCAAATTGCTCAATGCAACAACGCTCTGGTATTTCCAGGAATTGGCCTTGGCGTACTAGCCGCCAAAGCAACCCGCCTGTCCAAAGGCATGATCTGGGCTGCCGCAGAGGCGCTTAGCGTATTTTCCCCAAGCAGAAGAGACAGCTATATGCCGTTATTGCCCTCGCTTGATGATGCGCAATCGGTGGCAAAACATATTGCAATTGCGGTTGCTCGTGCTGCGATTGAGGAAAATGTCGCTGCGATTGATGAAAACAGTAATCTTGAGGAAATTGTTCAGGACTTGTTTTGGGAACCGCGCTATTTACCATTTCGAAAGAAAGAGGTTTGCTAATCGTTGGGTCAAACGACCCAACCTACTCTGTGGGCGTAATTGAATGAGTTTTAAACATAACAGTTACTGTCTGTATTGTTTCCTGCTCACGTTCCCAAGGGCGGGCATAGCTAAAGACCAACGAAGTGAGCTTAGGTACGGCCACGCCGTTTAGCAATTCAAATTCATAAATCATATTACCGCCAGAGCCGATTAATTGCGGTTGTGCGGCAACATATTTGCTTGAGACAAGACGGAGCAGTTCCTGATCATAACTTTTCACTGACCAGCGGTAACCTGTTGATGGATTAGCAGGAAGAGTCACTTCAAAGGAACTATCAGTGCTGTTTAACTGTATGATCATGGAATCCGCGGCTGCAGAACCTGTCAGCATGATCAGAAAAAAGGTAATTATTGCTTTCATCATTTCGCCTCCTGCTGTGTAATGCTGACTCATTCCTACCGGCCGGGGACAATCAATATCCCTTATATGTTTTCGTTTTTGCTGCTAACAGATGCAAAGGCCATACCATGGTGTGAGTACTTTGGGTATCACCCCATGCTGCCTCCAGCTCTGCCCGAATATAGCCAACCGGATCCTCATTATTTCGGACCTGGTATTCCTTAACTGCAGACCAGGTTCTTAAATAGCCCAGCAATTGATCAAAGGCCATATCTTTTTCTATATAAAACTCAGGGGTTGCGATTTTTTCAAAGGGAAACGGTATTGTCTGATATTCTTCATCGATAAAATGTCTTTGTACAGGCCAATACTCGTCGCCTAAAATTTTATTGTATAAACGATCAATGATACTGTTTAATTTATCATCAGAACTGCCTGACTTTGTTACTTTGCCAAGTGCATAACACCAGGCGGCAATAACTCCTTCCGGTCTGCTTACTCGCATAACTTCACGGTAAAAACCATCAAGGTTAAACCAATGCAAAGCCTGGGCGACCGTAATCATATCAATTGAATTATCAGCCAGAGGCGTTCTCTCGGCCGGGCAGCATAAATAGGTAATAGCTCGATGTTCTGGCGCTTCATCAAGCTGCGCCTGATTAATATCGGTTGCAATTACCTTATAATTCTCCGCCAGAGCTAAAGCAGCCTGCCCGCTGCCCGTCGCACAATCCCACACCGTGCTTCCAGGATGAGCCATAGAATTCAGATAAGTAAACAACCTTTTAGGGTAACTTGGCCGAAACAGTTTATATTGTGCTGATTCATCACCAAAATGCTCGATATACCTCAATTTTTAACTCCCTCTAATAAACTGGTTTATTCTTTTATCTTACTCTAAAGTTTTCAATCCGACAATTTTTTGCTCAAAAAACACGCTGTATATTTACGTGCTTTTCATGCTCAGTAGACGCACATCCTTCAAAATAAACCGATACTCAAATCATGCCACAGAGGATTGTTTTGCTCAATGAGGTTTATTTTCCATTGCCTATTCCATTTTTTAATGTGTTTTTCTCTTGTTATTGCCCCATAAGCATTTGAATGAAGTTCATAATAAACCAACTGATGAACATTATAGTTTTTGGTAAATCCTTCAGCCAAACCTTCCTTATGTTGGTATATCCGTTGTAGAAGATTACTTGTTATTCCAGTATAAAGAGTTCCATATTTTTTACTTGCTAAAATGTATACGTAATATTGCTTCTCTTCCATTTTCATCCTGGTGGGTTGCTAAAAAATTCCGGCATAAAAGTTTGTCATGCCCGCGCAGGCGGGCATCCATCCTTCATGCTGGCACCTTACCTTGCTTCAGGGATGGATCCCCGCCTTCGCGGGGATGACACATTTTATGTAATATTCTTCTTTTCCATTTTCATCCTGATGGATTGCTAAAAAATTCCGGCATAAAAGTTTGTCATGCCCGCGCAGGCGGGCATCCATCCTTCATGCTAGCACCTTACTTTGCTTCAGGGATGGATCCCCCGCCTTCGCGGGGATGACACATTTTATGTAATATTCTTCTTTTCCATTTTCATCCTGATGGATTGCTAAAAAATTCCGGCATAAAAGTTTGTCATGCCCGCGCAGGCG
>NZ_JBHSAB010000023.1:201168-256719 GCF_042649825.1 Legionella dresdenensis
ACACATTTTATGTAATATTCTTCTTTTCCATTTTCATCCTGATGGATTGCTAAAAAATTCCGGCATAAAAGTTTGTCATGCCCGCGCAGGCGGGCATCCATCCTTCATGCTGGCACCTTACCTTGCTTCAGGGATGGATCCCCGCCTTCGCGGGGATGACACATTTTCTTACCTCGGGAGCATGACAGATTTTTTTTGCATGCACTAAGATTTTAAACACTAAAATGTTGCTTTTCTGCCGAATACTTCTGGTACACCTGTTCCAATTCGCGCTCTAATTGGTCCTGACCATTGTTACTGGCATTAATACCAAATCTATTTATTGAGCGAATCATTTCCCTCATGGTAACAATTTTAGCTCTGGATTTATGCACCGTTACTGTTTCCGATTCAACCATTTCAGCGCTTGCTGCTGCATGCGGCGTTTCTTCTTTAGGTTTCTTTTTAATAATATCTTTAGCTTGGCGATAAGCATTTATTTCGTCATGGCTGAATTGAACATTGATTTTCTGCCGGTAAATATTCAATGATTCATTTAATGGTAAATTGATATCCTCACATGGAGGCACTGCAGGTTTAGTTACCCCAATAATGACCTTAACAATTTCTACCATTTTCTGTGCGATGCCAATGATCATGGGTACGCTTACCATCCCCAAAATAATCAAAGCAATCATTGACGAAGCGAAAGTCGGCAAAAAAATCGCGCTGGTAAGGCCAGCTACCAGACTAACAGTAAAAATTCCAATAGCAAACTGAGTGAAAAGCGATCGCTCGGCAAACCAATATAAATATTTTGCCAACTGCGAATCAGGCGCTAGAAAATTTTTATCACTGACTGTCTCAATCAACCGGGTTAACAGATACCCAACTGAAATAGCACTAAAAAAAATCAAGCCGAGAGGAAACGCAGGGCCAATAGCGGCAAAAAAAATACCGAATAATACCCCGCTAATCAAAACCTGTAATTTACGATTTGCCAGAAAACGAATGAGCGGCAAGATCAAGTAGTGATATGGAATTAAGAGCAGATAAGAAACAAGGCTACGCAACAATACATTAAGAATATAATCGCGAACCCGCCGCCGTTGATTATCCTGAGCTGGATCGATTCGGCGAAACGTGACGCCTGCAAGTCCAGCAAAATTGATGGTATGGTGGATTAGAGCGCTAGTGCCGCACTTTTCTTCCGGTGCATCAACCTGCCATACATTCCATCCCTCCCTCCAGTGCCCGAATTGCGATACCGGATCTTTACCCTGTCTCTGAATATGCACTTCCGGTTTTTGCTGAATAGTCGCCCAATTATCATAACGGCTTTTGCGCCAGGGTATATATAAACCGGTTGGATTTAGCGCATTAACTCGAGAAATCCTGTCACCCTGATCGATAGCCGCAATCACACTCTGACTGCCCCCCAGGCTGACTCCGCACACATCTATCTTTTGATTTATTCTATCCAGCCAGTTCACGATATTGGAACGTCCGGAACGGTAAAGGTCTTTACCTGTGGTTTCGAAATCTTCGAAATCGGTTTTAAGCTGAGCATTGAACCCTCGACCAACAGGGTTTGTCCCCATAAAAATCAAATGCGGCTTGGCTGTGGTCAAATTAAAATTAATTGGTTCAAGGCCATAACAAAAAACCCGATCCTCTTCTTCGATAAATAACTTCTTTAAACCAGAAGTCAGAGTCAGCTCCATTGGCTTTACTTTATAATCGACCATACGCCACTGATTATTTATCCACTGCGGAATTGTCATTGACTCATAAGTTGTCAACTCGGCAAATGGAAGATAAGCCATACAGTTACTGATGTATATTTGCGCTTGTGCAAGCTGGGCCGGATTCAGCTCGGCTACACTGAGTTGCTGATAAATATTATTAAAGCCTTCCTGAAATGCAAGACGCATTTCCCTGGTCAGATGAGGATCACGATTAATAAAAAGGTCTTTAAATATTGGCCACGAAATCAATTCTTTCCATTTCCCAGGCTGCCATCCCATCATTAATAATCGTAAAACATTCCGTACTACCCGGACTTGTTCATCTGGCGTTTCCTCTGCCGTTTCAAATTCTGCTGAAGGAAAAAAATTAAGCTCCAAACCGCCAATTTCGGGCTCGCTGTTAATCATTCACATGACTCCAATCGACTTTTTCGGGTAAAAATCCGCCTACTTGTGCATCCCACATCGCTTTATATAAGCCGCTTTTAGCGATTAACTCGCTATGTGGACCATCTTCAATAATTTTTCCTTTGTCAAAAACCAATATCCTATCCATACGAAGCAAGGTTGATAAACGATGGGCAACAACCAGCGTGGTTTTGTCTGTCATTAAATCAAGCAGGGAATGCTGGATTTGCTCCTCCGTTAATGAGTCAAGCTGGGAAGTCGCTTCATCAAGAATTAAAATATTGGTATTTTTTAATATCGCTCGTGCTATAGCAATCCGCTGCCGCTGTCCGCCTGATAATTTAATTCCCCGTTCGCCCACTAACGTGTCATAGCCTTCAGGCAGACGTCTGATAAAATCATGACAGGATGCCCGTTGAGCCGCAGCAATAATTTCCTCAGCTGTCGCGTCCTTTTTACCATAGCCGATATTTTCGAGCAGACTACGGTGAAAAAGAACCGGGTCTTGGGGAATCATACTGATTGACGCACGCAAGGAGTCCTGGGTAACCTGGCTGATATCCTGACCGTCAATCAAAATCTGCCCCGAATCCAGGTTATAGAACCGCAGGATTAAATTGACAAAAGTCGTCTTACCGCTTCCGGAATAACCTACCAGCCCAACGCGTTGTCTGGGCTCAATGACAACAGATTTTTTATCAAAAACCCTGTTGTCCTGATGATAACGGAAACTGACATTTTTAAATTCAATTTTCCCTTCATGGACATGAATATCTTCTGCATTTTCAACATCGGTAATTTTTATTGGCACAGTGATTATCGATAACGCCTGACGGGCAACTCCGACTTCACGGAATAAATCGGCCAGCGCATGTCCGAGAAACCATACCTGATTCATAATTGACAGCACTGCACTGAAAATATATACAATATCGCCGCTGCTTATCAGGTTTTTCTGCCAGAAACTCAGCATCAGATACACCATCACAACCAGCATGATGGTCGCGGGAATATCCAGCGACAGCCGGAATAAGTTGGTAAAATTTATCAGCCTTTTATTGCTGTTCACTTCCTTTTGCTGGGTTTTGGCAATATATGCCATTTCATCCCGGTGGCGGGAAAACAGCTTTACCGCGCCGATATTGGCAAGCGTATCGACAATTTTGCCGCTTAATTTGCTTTTGTCATGGGCGTTATGTTCCGAATATCGATTAATCCTATTCGCAAAATACCAGCTGGTTATGACTTGCAACACCAGCCAGCTGGCAAGCATCAAGGTAAACCAGGCATTAATCAGTGTCAAAATGATTAATGTTGCAATGACCGCAGCCAGCGTTGCAATCACATTCCAGCTGATGATTAAACGTATCGCCTCAAAACTGCGCGGCAGATCATTAATTTTATTGGCCAGACTGCCCGCCATTCGATCGGCAAAATACTGAAAAGACTGTCTGGTTAAATAATCCAGCGCAGTCATTCTTATCTGAGCCTGAAAGCGTGGTATTACATAGGCCTGCCACCAGTTCTGCAGACGGATAATCAAAATCAGGCCAAACCAGCTGCACCCCCCAAGCCATAAGGCTGGCGCCAATACCTGAAAAATATTTTCCCGGTTAGTCTCGGAACGCCCTATTCCGTCAACAATCATCTTTAAAGCATAAGGGATAATGTTGGTTTCCAGGATCATGCTGGCAGGGGCAAGGAAAAAAACGGCAAAAGCAACAGGCTGCTTCTTCAGGAATAACCAAAAGAAACGAAGTAAAGTATTCGGTAATTGTTTGTTTTCGGTAATTATATATTGGCTTTGCTTATCCATTTTCATGGCTCACATATCAGTGCCCGGGTATTCTACCTGATGCTGTCCTGTGATTAAACATTTTTTTCTTAAAATGTTCTTTTATTAAGATAATTTCCAGTTAGATGTTCCCACATCTTGATCTTGGCTGCTATCCAAGCCATGATTTTAATTTTCGTTCGTAAGGATTTTTTATGGTACACGAAACGATGCAATATGATGTCGTTATTGTTGGCGCCGGACCGGCCGGTCTGGCTGCGGCGATTCGCATCAAACAACTGGCTCAGGCACAAAGCCGGGAAATTACAGTCTGCATACTGGAAAAAGGAGCGCAGGTCGGGGCGCATATCCTTTCTGGCGCGGTACTTGAACCCAAAAGCCTGCAGGAATTATTGCCTGACAGTTGGCAACAGGCGCCTTTAAACACACCGGTTGCGGAAGATAATTTTTATTTTTTAACCCGCAAGCGGGCAATCAGGCTCCCTACCCCGCCGCAAATGCATAACCAGGGGAATTATATTATCAGCCTTGGCGAACTGTGCCAGTTTCTGGCAGGTGAGGCCGAAAAACTGGGCTGCGAAATATATCCCGGCTTTCCGGCAACGGATGTGTTATATAACGATAATGGCCAGGTTATTGGGGTTGCCACAGGCGATGTCGGCGTTGATAAAAACGGCGGCCAAACCGAGCATTATCAGCAAGGCATGCATCTGTTGGCAAAACAAACCCTGTTTGCCGAAGGCTGCCGCGGCCAACTGAGCCAAAACCTGATGAGCCGCTTCCAGCTGCGAGACGGAGTACAACCCCAGACCTACGCTTTAGGCGTTAAGGAAATCTGGCGTATCAAACCGGAAAATCATAAGCCAGGTAAAGTTGTCCATACCATTGGCTGGCCGCTGGATTCAAAAACTTATGGCGGTTCATTTATCTATCATTTATCCGATAATCGGGTAGCAATAGGTTTTGTTGTCGGTCTGGACTATCAAAATCCCTGGCTAAGCCCATTTTCTGAAATGCAGCGCTTTAAAACCCATCCAGCCATTCGCCGGCTGCTGCGTGACGGCGAACGTATCAGCTACGGCGCCCGAGCGCTTAACGAAGGCGGTTGGCAATCCATCCCCAAACTGACCTTCCCTGGCGGCGCTCTTATTGGCGATGCCGCCGGCTTTCTGAATGTCGCTAAAATCAAGGGCATCCATACCGCCATGCAATCCGGCATGCTTGCAGCTGCAGCTTGCGTTGAAGCGCTTACCGAAGCGACAGAACCCGTTGAAATGACTGATTATCCGGTAAAATTAAAAAACTCCTGGGTCGAAAAAGAACTTTATGAAGTAAGAAACATCCGCCCTGGCTTTAAACATGGCATATGGGCAGGCTTACTCAATGCAGCAGTTCAGACTTTGACCAAAGGTAAACTACCCGGCACGATGAGTCATCATACCGACAATGAAACTCTGCTGAAGGCCAAGGATTGTAAAAAAATCATCTACCCCAAGCCGGATAATATTCTAACGTTTGATCGTCAGTCATCGGTTTTTCTAAGCAACACCTACCACGTGGAAAACCAACCCTGCCACCTCAAGTTACGCAATCCGGAACTGGCAATATCAGTAAATTATCAGGAATACGCCTCTCCCGAGAGTCGCTACTGCCCTGCCGCAGTCTACGAAATCCTGGACACAGAAGACGGCCCCCGCCTGCAAATTAACGCCCAAAATTGCATTCACTGCAAAACCTGCGACATCAAAGACCCAAAACAAAACATAGTCTGGCAAGCCCCCGAAGGCGGCGGCGGCCCAAATTACGTTTCGATGTAAGAACATTTCACTAACGTTATTGTCATTTTCAGACGATAACGTTAGACTTGCGAAGTTACAAAGTCCCGGTGGCACAGCTGGATAGCGCAGCCCCCTCCTAAGGGGCAGGTCGGAGGTTCGAATCCTCTCCGGGACGCCAATGAAATCAATGGGTAACGGATGGCACTTGATGTTAATGCTTTAGTATATTTAATGGGGACAACTATAGGGATAACCCAATTAATTGCTACACATCACTTGAGCAAAATAACTTGAAATGCATGTAACGTAAGAATAAATTATTTTTGTAGTATAATTATAATAATTGTTTAAATTAGGAATTGTTTAATAATGGTAAAAGCGATTGATGTTGCAGATTACATCCTCACCCAAAAAGGGACGATGTCTGCCATGAAACTGCAAAAACTTATCTATTACGCGCAAGCCTGGCATCTTGTGTGGGAAGATAAGGAATTGTTTTCGGAAGAAATCCAAGCTTGGGCTAATGGCCCTGTTGTACCCTCCTTGTATTCTCTGCACCAAGGTATTTTTAGTCTTGAGCCTGGTTTTTTTAAAGGCGATATTTCAAGCATTCCTGATGAGAGCAAGGATGTGATTGATCGTGTTCTCGAATTCTATGGCGACAAAGATGCTCAATGGTTAAGTGATCTCACACATATGGAGGAGCCATGGAAAAAAGCTCGAATTGGGTTAGTTGATGGAGAGCGAGGAAACCGTATAATTTCAAATGAATCAATGTCAGAGTATTACAGCAGTATATAATGTCTAAAAAAAGTAAATCTCAGCCTAAAATCGCTTACGCGCCTTCTAACAATAGAGAGGCACGTGCTAATTATAAGCCTCATGGCAAAGAAGTTCGCACTAAAGAGAATCCAGACTCTACTGATCAATTAACACCAGCATGGCAATTTCATCGCTGTGATCAGGATCACGAGTTATGGGGGTGGGAAAAACTAAGGGAGAAAGAATTCATAAAAATAATAAAGGATCATCTTCACAGCTTTGAAAATATGACATGGAATACAATCAAACAAGCTTCTGGTGGTCGAGCTAGCGGCACAAACAGCCATCCACTTTCCATCGAAGGATTTGCAAAGGATGCAATTAAGCGGTTACAAGAACTAAAACTTGACGATGTTTCAGAATTATTTTCTTTACGCTTAAATAGCACGCTTCGGCTCTATGGAATAAAAGATGGGAGAGTATTACGGTTCATATGGCATGATCCTCATCATGGCACTAAATCCGGTGCCTATCCAACCGCTAAAAAATAACTTTCACCAAATTAGGCAATAATTGTCTTCATTTCTTTCAAAGTCTGACTCAAAAAGATGATCTTGTATGACGCGATATTTCTCAAACTCACTTTCGGCATGATCTTGAGTGATTTTTGCACTAATTCTTCCCGCATTTTGCAAAATTTTACGATCGTCAAATTCAGGAAACTTATCTAATCGGGTAGCTCAATCCTCCATTTTGCAACGCTGCGTTGCAAAATTTCAAAATCAGGCCAAGCAGGGGCAAAAGCCTTTATAACTGAGGTTACGAGGAGAAAATCCTTTCATTTCAGGGAATTGTTCACGCATATCAAAAGATAACCCATCAATAACTTTTTTACCCATCCTTGAGTATTTTGCTTTTCAAGGATAGGTTGGCCTATTTCCCAGTACGAAAGACCATTGCGGTATTGCTAGCTAATACAACACGTAACTTCTCTGATTGAATACGCCCTTTTAAATCAATAATTCGGCCTTCGGAGAAGCCACAGGAAGCATGGCACTAGGATCCGTACCCCCTCTTTGACATCATACAAACTACATCATCCCCTACTCTTGACAAAAGCGAAATTGGCTAATATCATTCAATTCATGAGTGGTCTTACTGACACCCGCATGCTCGCATGAGCCAATCCCAGTAAGTTTTAATTTTTCATTTATTTATTTTTTTCTTATTCAAATTGTCAGAATTAGCGAGCAAATTCTTGACGGTATTTGTTTAAGGAAATAACAATGAACTCATTAAAACCTTTTTTGAAACCATTAAAAAAGCTTTCTTTTTCACTTAGAGATACTAATCATCCTCTTAAATCAAACAATGCATATAATTCATTAGCACAGATATTTAATGTAGATGAAAGCTGGAAAAAAACTTCTCATCGTGTATTGTTAGAAAAAATATCAAACCAGCTTAATCATCAAGGCAAAACTGCATGGGACGGTTATAAAAATCATATCCAAAATATATTCGATAATATAGATGTTGCATTTGTAAATTATAATTTTCTCGCTTCAAATTGGTTAGCCATTGAGGATCCTGCTAGCATAAGATGGTATGACTATTTAAGGAAGTCTGATTACAAATTCCAAAATAGAATAGATTTATTAAATCACTACTTAACAGCACGACAAGTAGAATTTAATCGTTGTGAATTAAAAAATTTAAATATGTTTGGAATTTTATTTACACCATCCTGGAAGTTGCGAGACTTAAATTCGATGGAGGAGTTTGATGTTGCCCTAAGAAATCAAATGAAAAAAAATTTTTTTAAATCAAATTTAGGCTGGCTATATCTCTATGACAGCCGGCTACTTTATTGTAATTTTGCTTATGACAATTTAAGGAATGCTATATTACATAACGTTGATTGTAGATATAGTTGCTTTTCAACAAAAGATGAATCCGGCGATATTATGGGGGCTAATTTTTCTTTTTGCAATGCAAGTTTTACAGATTTTTCCTATTGTTATGCACGTGAAGCAACGTTTTATCAAACAAATCTTGATTATGCCAGATTTGACCATGCTAATTTAATAGGACCTTTATTTATCAATTCAAGTCTAAAAAATGTATCATTTGCTAATTTAGAGAGAAATATACTTCATAATGCTTCTTTTAGGAACTCAAATTTACAAGGAGCTGATTTCACAAATGTTAAGCTGTATAATGTGGATATGCGCGGATCGGATCTTCGATATGTAAAGGGTATCACATCCCTCACTTCTAACTTAATTCATATTGATGAAAAAACGCGCTTTTAAAATTTAATTAATTCTAGGCACCCTATTGGGTGCCCAAAAACGGTTGGATACGGGCGCATTCGATTGGACAAACTTTGATGTGACAATAGTATAAAGTATTGATATCACAAGAAATTAATGGATTTTTATGGGTAACGTCGGATCAATAATTTACTGTCTCATAAGGGGCAATGCGGAGGTTAGAATCTTCTCTGGGCCGTTCAATTCTATAAAAAGATCAACGCCAAAAGCATGGTAAGAGGTTTTGATAGTAAAGAACCGTGACCAGGTCTATTTTTAATGTTTTATAACATTCTATATGTTAAAATTTCCAGCATATTTATACCGGCGTGTACTAATACTCCCGTCATTACCTCGATAAAATTTAGCAACAAAGCGTCCTGATTGATTAGAAGGCATTGCGGAATTAAATGAATAATCAAAAAAAGAATATTATAATCATTGGCAGAGGCGCCATTGGGCTAAAGATCGCCCAGAGGCTTGAAATGAATCATAAAATTAAAATTATTGATTTAAAAAAACCACTTAATATTAATCATTTTCAGTGTGATTTAACAAATAATGAGGAAGTAAAACAAACATTTAATATGTTATCAAAAGAGTTTAAGAAAATTGATATTCTTATTTTTGCTGCAGGAAAAGTACAATTTAAACCTATGCTTCATACAAACCCTTCAGAAGTCCAAGATCTTATGAATATCAATTACATTTCAGTATGGAATTGTCTGCATGCAGCATCACCTCTTCTCATGAAAAGTAAATTTCCTTTAATTATCAATATAAATTCGATAAGTGAATATTTAACGCTAGAAGAAAATTCGACTTATGCCGCTTCAAAAGTAGCTACCTCTAAATTATTGGAAATCTTCACAGAAGAAAACAAAAAGATTAAATTATCGCAAATTTATCTGGGTGCTGTTAAATCAAAAGCCTGGGTAAAGTACCCAAGCTTTAAGCAAAAAAACATGATAGACCCCAAATATGTCGCAAATATGATTGAATGGATTATTACTCATTCCCAATTGATGCATTTGGTGAAAATACAAATGACTCCACTAAAAGGGGTCTTATGAAACAGGATGTGGCTTTAATAACTGGGGCAAGTCAAGGAATAGGTAAAGAGATAGCCATCAAGCTTGCTCGCAATAATATTCATGTCCTTATCGTTGCAAGAAATATAAAAAAATTAAGTTTAGTCAAATTAGAGATCGAAAAAAACAATGGAATTTGTAGTTTATTTCAATGCGATATTACTAACTATGAACAAGTTAAAATACTTTTTGAAAAATTAACATCTGCAAACATAACTCCGAATATAATAATCAATAATGCAGGATTCGGTGGTGCTTTTTCAAGCTTAGAAGACATGTCGGTTGAAGAGTGGGATACTGTTTTTAATACTAATATAAAATCTATGTTTTATATCTTAAAAATAGCAATACCACACCTTAAAAAACATAATTCCGGAAGGATTATAAACATAGCCTCTGCTTATGGAGTCATCGGCGGAGAAAACTCAGTTGCTTATAGTGCCTCAAAACATGCTGTAATAGGATTAACAAAATCATTAGCACTGGAACTGGCGGATTATAATATACAGTGTAATTCGGTGTTGCCTGGCTTCATACAATCAGAAATGTCTGAGAATAAAGAACACAAGGAATTGGCAAAAAAACTACCCACTAAAAAAATGGGACAACCTTCTGACATCTCTGATCTAATATTGTTTTTATCAATTATGAATTCGAGCTACATACATGGTTCATCTATTTTGGTAGATGGCGGACTAACTGCAGGATTAAGATTTACGTAAAAAAGGTTGATTTAATGCGTATCATTATTTTAGGCGCTTTCCAGGATGAGTTACCACATATCATCAGTAGTTTTTCCAATTTAAAAGAAATGATGGTATCTAAATGTCGCTGCCTCGCTGGGCAATGGAATAGTCATGATGTTTTTATTGCTCTATCAGGAATAGGGACAACTGCTTCTGCCATTACAACAACAATATTATGTGAAAACCTTCAACCAGATTTAATTATTTTTTGTGGTGTTGCTGGTGGGTTAAAGCAGGATCAGCAAATTGGCGATCTTGTTTTAGCAAACAAAATTATAGATGCTGATTTATATTTACTACCTAAGCTATTAAAAGATACACCCTATAAAAATGCCCTAATTGACCCACATACATTAAAAACAATTAGCTCTTATTTCTTTGTTAATAATAGTGTTAAAAACTTAATCGATAATTTTTCATTTGAACATCTTAAGCAAGGCGTTATTGTAACGAGTAATACATTTCCAGCGCCAAAGAGTTTATTTGAAGAAATTAAAAGTTTAAATTGCAGCGCTATAGAAATGGAAAGTGCTGGTGTATATAAGACCGTAGAGTATTATAATATACCGGTTATAACCATTCGTGCGATAAGTAATTTATTGGATGAGTGTGGTAATGATTTAGGGACGCATCCAGATGCCTTACAATTATGCTCAGAAAGATTAGCAGCTTGCCTTATGCGTCTTCTGCCCAAAGTCAATGACCTTATAGCAGTAGATAAAATATCAAAGATTGATTGGTGTAAGAGCATGTTTCAATCTAAAAAAACCGAGGGCAGTGATTTAAATCCCCTAGCCACCCAAGCGGGTGTAGGTACAGTTCCATCATAAAATAATTCCCAATATAAAAGCTATGTTTTATATCTTAAAAGCAGCAATACTTCACATTAAAAAACATCATTCTGGAAGGATTATAAACATAGCCTTATTGAATTAAAGCAATTTATGGATAATAATGGATTCATCAGGGCAAATAGTCGCGCGCTTCCAGAGAGCGAGGTTAAAATCCTCTCTCAATGACGCCAATGATATCAAAAAATTATCAATAAAATTTTTAAAAATATTATTACTTTCAGGGACATGGTAAGGTTCCTAAAAAGGGTTTTGTAAATGAATACAGAAAAACTATTTTCATATGGCACACTTCAATACGAAACGGTACAACTCGCTAATTTCGGCCGTACGTTAGAGGGCAACAAAGATCAATTACCTGGATATGAACTCGCTATGTTAGAAATCACTGATCCTGATGTAATTGCTACTAGCGGTGAAGCCTTCCACCCGATCATTAGTTACACAGGTAATTCAGCTAACTGCGTCGACGGAATGGTATTTGATATTAGCGAAGAAGAATTAAGATGCGCCGATTCTTATGAAGTCGCTGACTATAAACGGATAAAGGTTATGCTTTCATCGGGAATATCTGCTTGGGTCTATGTGAATACTGTCACCGAGGTAGCCGAGTGAAGCTATTTGTTATTTATATTGGCGGTGCGCATGAAAAATCCCTTATTGAACTCCATGACATGCGGTTTGTGGTTGCCAATACAATTGAAGAAACCTATGAGACTCTGCGGAACACTTGGTGGGGGATTCCAACAAGTTTACACCTCGATGCTTGGGGAGTGCTAAATTATGCAGATGGGTATAGTCTCAAAATATCTCATACTCCACCTGAACAAAATGATAAGAAATTGTATTTCGTTAATTTAGGCGGTTATGACAGCCATCAATTTACAGAATTACATCAGAATGTTTTTGTTGTAGCTCCTGATGAAGCTCAAGCCAAGCATAAAGCGGTTCAACAAATTACGCAATGGGAGTCCCCGCACCGTGACTATCTCCATCAAATTGATATTCTTCTAGATGTTAACCAGTTGTTAGCGACAAGTAATTATTATCTTCATCTGGAAAAAGAAACAAACCCTCAACCATTTGAATTTACTTGTCGGTATACTCCCATTGGTAAATTGCGTTAAACTGCGCCGGTTGAGAGTTGCCTATTAATTCATAGAGCCTGGTTATCTGTTTCTCGTAACACGATGCCTGGAGTCTCAATTATCCGGAATTCCGGATAACTGAGACTCCGAGAATAAGAAGCGGCTAGCAGGCAGATAAAGAGCGGGCAGCCTGGAGGAGTTGCTCCAATTTCTCCGTTATCCATTCCGGCGGTTCAAGAGGCGGCAGGTGATGCGAGCTGAACAAACCATGGGTATTCACCAGTGTAACCGCCGTACGTACCGGAATGGAAAGCAGGTATCCAGTGTAAAGCAACCATATCATAAACATCATTGCCTCATCAGTATCTTTTTTTGACGATGCGTCTGGATTATTCTCACAAGATTTCCGCTTTACAATATCATCCACAAATAGAACCATAAATGTCATTATACAAAAATAAAACATTTCGATATAAACCCTGGATGCCTCTGCATCAAGTTGTTGATTATAGATGCTTACTGTCCACTGGAGTTGGGAGCGATGGTTATATTGTTTATTATAACAAGCCAGCAGCCAGGTTATGTCGTCAATAGTAAGAAAATTAAACAGGTTTGTTTCCCAATCAGAGGTTATCTCAACAAGTTCCCAGCGTGGTATCCTGGTCTCATTGAACTTTCTTTTTGTCTCATCGATACAAAAACGTATCATTTCAAGCTTATTAGGTAACGAGCCTTTGATTACAAACTGCAAGAGGCGAGCTCGTGATTGATAGCCGAGAACAGTTAATGCCTTCTCAAAAACTAATTTTAGTGTTTGTAATCGTTGCCTGGATCCCTTCAGGCGGCTGAGTAAATCGCCGTGGGCAGAAAGATGCTCAATAGCCCGCCAACAATCTGCGGCTGTTGATTGTAAAGCTAAATTAATACATTGATCCAATTGGCCCCTTAATTTGTTGTGTTGAGGCGTCTTGTGTGGTGTTTTCTCCAAAGCAGCTGCAATATAACCGAGATAATTAACGCTCAACGGAGTATCCGAACTGCCGGATTCACTATCATACAACAATTTTCGAACCTCCTTTGGGAGCTCCATCTCAACATGCGCACCAGATTGCTTATTTCCAACCTTTTTCATATTACAACCTCGCAAAAATTCTAAACTATAGCCTGATAATAATCATTCGAATCTTACTCCAAGATATACTATGAGAAAACCCTGGTTTTGAAGCCAATTATTTTTCGGAGGAATAAAACTTGTTGAAGCCAATCCGTCAATCTTGAGGTTCTTGAGTTAAGGGTACTGTCATTCCCGCGAAGGCGGGGCTGACAGTATCCTTAATTTAATGGCTGTGGAGCCTAGAATGTACCAGGCTTTGAGGGGGCAGGCTTTGAGTAATGATCGCTGATGAGCGATTTTATTTCAGCTGGTCTATACAGATTGCTTTCAAAGAAATTGAAAGCAATGCGCTCTGCGATTTCATAAGGGATAACAGGTAATGGTGGAACTTCACTATCCAGACGTTTTGATGGTTCTTTCTCTTCCTGAATTCGAATAGCCTGATTAAAGAAGCGCAGCGATTTTGTTGCTGTATGATAATTTTGGGCTTTCGCATAGATTTGGGTCAGAATACTGGCAGTTTGTGATTGAGTGCCTGAAGTTGCCTGGTCTAACGGAGCTGCTTGTTCTTGCTGAACTACCTGCTCTATCTGAGCTAGCTGCTCTATCTGCTCTCCCCGCGCCTCTTGTTCTACTGGAGTCATCTGCTCTAGTTGCTTTTTAATAAGAGTGACTGATTCAGCCGGCAATTTTCTAAATGCTTCAAAAACAGATTTTACATCAGATTGTTTAACCAGCTCATCAACTTTATCTTTAAAATGCTCTGTCAAACAACCAAGTATTCGAAGATCCTGACGCTTGATAGCCAAAGCAAGCGACGCAGGAGTAATATTTACCCCCCTCTCCAGTAATTGTTTTAATCGAAGATGATTGCCGTAGCTGATACATTGATCCAGCATATTAGAATCAGGATTATTATTCATGTGGTAATTAATAATCTTAAAGCCATGAAAGGCTAAGTGTTCACCATCTCCTTCAGCTATAAAAGCTTCTTTTACGAGTTCTTCATTAGCATGAACAGGTACTTTACATTTTATAAGAATATCTTCAATCCTAAAGTCATTTTGTGCTTGGCCACAGTCAAAGGCCCGCTTAATAAGCTCTTTTGATAAGCTGTCCGGTTCGTTCGATTTAAAATAATTTTCCAGTAACGGGGCCAGTATCATGCAATTAGCTGCATTAATTGCGGCTTCAATATGGAGAGGTAAAATTTTAAAACGATCCAGATTAGCCATAATAACCTCATAATTTTTTTGTATCGCATAGCTTAAAACAGCATCTGATGGTCTAGTATGGAGGCCGATTGCCAGAGAAAATGCTGCCGAGGCAGGTCCGTCAAGCCCCTCTTGCGCTTCGAGGCTAATATCAATTAATTTGTTTAAAACTTCTTCGGACATATTGATTTGCTCAGCATGTAAAAATATATCGCGAATAATTATAATATTTCCAGTCTTGTATGCGGATTCAATACATTCAGGTGTTAATTCTTCGTTCTTATTAATTAACAGCATAGCGGTTGTAAAGTTATTAGTTTGTATTGCTTCTATCAGTTTCATAAAATATGCCAAATGCTCAGGATTTATCCATTATAACAGATTTACATTTTTTTTGTAATATTTTTTATCATTTAGAACTTTATTTGATTATTTTTCTTGTACCTAAAAATAATAATTTTTTACTTACAATTAAGCAGCGTGCACAAGGCCAAAAGATTGTCATGCGCAAAGACTGGGTAAATTTAATGGAGCAACGTACTCAGGATTTATTGATATGGAGTGTTGGGCTTTACAGCCCAAACTACTCTGATTTAATTTAAAACCGTTTTTTCCCAACCAGCTTTATTGTGCCGAATTTCGGGCAGATTCTTTTTCAGCCTGGGCTGGCGGGCTCTTTTTTCGGACTATTTTAGGTTTACTTTCGTTTTTACTTTTTTCAAGCCACAGTAAAAACTTTCCTTTTAAATAATGCATTTTTTCTTTTAAAACAATTGCTTCTTGCTCGGAAATAACTTTTTTTGCTTTATTAAATATTTTTCCTTCCTCTTCTTTGACATGATGCTGAACAATTTCTTTTAATTTTAAAACTTCATTCACATAATGTTTATCCAGGGAATTATTGATTATAGTGATTTGGCGCTCAATTTCCTGGTGCTCTTTTTCTCCGTGTAAAGAAACTTCCCGTGTTTCCGGATATTGCAAAAGCACTTTATAAAAAGTTTCCTGTTCAGAGTGAGCATGAACCATCAGTTCTTGAAAAATCATCGCCACGATTTCATGCTGCCGTTTTTTGGATGACGTTTTTTCAAACAAAGTAAAAAGATGATTAACTTTATCGTGATCCATTTTTAAGTATTCGTAAATGTCCATAATTGTCTCCTAGGGAGTCATGACGACTTTAATACAACCGTTGTCTTTTTCATCAAAATTTTTATATGCTTCCGGAGCATTTTTTAATTTGATACGATGAGAAATAATACGAGAAGGATCAATTTTTCCCTCTGTTATTTTTCTTAACAATAAAGGCATATAACGCTGGACATGCGTTTGTCCCATTTTGAAAGTCAAGCCTTTATTCATGGCGGCGCCAAAGGGAATATTATCCAGCGTATCAAGATAAACGCCCGGCATTGAAATAGTTCCAGCCTTGCCGCAACAGCGAATAGCCTCGCGCATGACATGCGCCCTGTCAGTAGCCAGGCAAGTGATTTGTTTTACCCGATCTATAACAGAGTCAAATGTAGGGCCGACATGGGCTTCACAACCTACAGCATCGATGCAGCGTTCAGGGCCTAAACCTCTGGTCATCACCATCAGGCTATCGAAAACATCTTCTTCCTGAAAGTTAATGGTTTCAGCGTTACCGTATTTCTCGGCCATTTTGAGGCGCTCAGGCACGCAATCTATGGCAATAACCCGCCCTGCGCCTAACATCCAGGCACTTTGAATCGCAAACTGCCCTACCGGTCCGCAACCCCAGATCGCAACGGTATCGCCTGGTTGAATGCCGCAATTTTCTGCTGCCATGTAACCTGTTGGAAAAATATCCGACAAAAACAAGAGTTTTTCATCCGGCATATCTTCAGGTACTTTAATCGGGCCAATATTTGAAAAAGGTACCCGTACATATTCAGCCTGACCACCGGAAAAACCGCCTAATACATGCGAATAACCAAACATTCCAGACGGTGTTTGTCCCATACGTTGGCGTGCTATTTCTGCATTAGGATTTGATAATTCGCAGCAGGCAAATAATTTTTTTCTACAAAAATTACATTTGCCGCATGAAATAGTGAATGGAACAACGACTTTATCACCTATTTTCAATTTTTTATTGCCGGAACCTAATTCAACAACTTCGCCCATGAATTCATGGCCTAATACGTCTCCTGATTTCATCTCAGGCATTAAACCATTATATAAATGTAAATCAGATCCACAGATGGCTGTTGCAGTCACCCGTATTATGGCATCTTGATTATTAATAATTTCAGGATCAGGAACAGAATCTACCCTGACGTCATGTTTTCCATGCCAACATAATGCTTTCATTTCAATATCCTTATTGAATATGACAATTCAAATTATGAACACCACCTTTAAATATAGAACATTTTTTGATAACTTGGAATATTTTTTGTCAATAAGGTCACTGCGCAACGCTATTAATCTAATTATTGCAGAAGCGTGTCATGGCAGCCATAATCAAATGGAGGAATAAAAGGCTTTTTCATTTTTTAAGGACAAAAAATGATTATCAGACGATTAGTAGAAAATGATTTACCGAACTTGATTCCCTTTATGAAACAAGCCTGGCAGGATGCTTACCCTGCGTTTTATAATGAAGAACCCAAAATAGTGGATGCTGTTTTTGATGTTGACAAAATCAGACAGGAAATGTCAGATCCGAAAAATGTATTTTTTGGTGCTCTCGATAAAGGAAAAATTGCAGGTTATGCAAAACTGATAACACTGCCCGAAAGTAGTTTTCTTGACAAAATATACGTGGGGAAAGCGATACAGGGACAAGGAATAGGAACCCAACTGTTGCTTGTGTGTTTTAATCACGCCTCAACTGCCGGCATTTGCAGCATGAAGCTGCAGGTTGAAGATAAAAACCATCACGCGCTTGCCTTTTATCAAAAACATGGTTTTGAGCGCATGCCTGTAAAAAGGCTTTATCCAAGTACGGGCGCAACGCTTTATTATGATTACATTATGGTTTGTTATGATATTAATAATGTCATCAATATGTTGGAAGCAAAATATGGCGCTGCTCAGAATTTTGTAGCGACGTGTAGTTTATAGCCACTTTTCAAATCTGTAGTGTTTAATAAAAAACTTGTTGGGTCAAAACGACCCAACCTACAAACATTGCCCGGTATAAAGAAGATTGTCAATACTAAAAACTTAAATTAATAATTTCTTAATTAATAGAACCTATAATAATAAATAAGTGCTAAATATGAGATATCAAAATGCCTGCTTTTACACCGGTCAAACTTATTAATGACATTTTAATGCGTGAGAATGAGCTAATCAATGCAGGAGTTATTAGACAAGCAAGTGAAAGAGCCTTCGAGTTAGCAATGCACAATTATGATGCAGCCGAAGCTTTATTCCTATATCATAATAAATTAATAGAAGCGATGAGAAATTGGGTTACCCAACAACAATGGCTTGCTTTTGCTGAAAAATACCCCTCTTTAAAGCCTCAATTAATAAATTTTTCTTTGCTAGATAAAAATGCTATAGAAACTCCCCTGGAAGCAAAAAAATCATTACCGCAAGCGGTTGCCCAACAAGTCAACGAACTTATTGTTAGAAGCAATAACCGCATTGAACTTGTTCCTCATGGCCGCACTGGTTCAATGATTTTAAAGAATCGTGATCTTGAAATTATAAATTTTGAACACAAAATAGTTGTAAATAATATTCCTATTCCATTAGTTACAAGAAAAACACGCCAGTTTAATGCAACGCTTTGCTCAGCAGGTTCTTCATCTAAACGGGAAATTCTATTGCTGGAAAAAGATGATGTTTTGCTTGATGAGATTTATTCAGCCATTAAAAGCAAAATTAATGCTAATCAATCCATTGAAGCTGTGTTAAAAATAGTTAAGCAAACAACTCAAACCTGTTTTCCCCACAGTAAACCAGGACAATTTATTCAACAGCAATTAGCTGCAGGCAATAAAATTATCCCTTTAAGCGATTTTATAAAAAATAAAAATGGTTTATGCCGCCATCATACGTTATTAAATGCTTATCTACTTTCACGCCTGGTTGAAGATCATTTAATTCAAGGTGAAGTTATTCATCATCGAGTCGAATTTGGAGATGATAGCGCTCATACATGGAATCTATTTGTTAATAAAAAAGACAATAAAACGTATTCGTTAGATTCATTATGGGACGATATAACGTGCATCAACGACTACCCGGGAAAATTAGATCGTTTGTATCGGCATGATGTTGAAACCGAAATCAAAAGGAGGCAGTATGATGCACCGATTCATCAAGCTGAACCTGAACAACAAGTAGAGCAAACAAATAATCAAGCCAAACTTTGTTTAGAGGATATTAAAAAATTTATTGAAAATCCCCAAACCAAGTTTGTTTGTCTCAGGCTATTTGGCGGTAAAAGCATCAAATTAGATAATGGTATTCAAAAAACATTACCTCATCGGGTAGCAGAGATTTATGAGGCAATTAAAACAGGAAATCTTCAGGACAACCAGGCCGCGAATCAATTATTACAAAAGATCCAAAGCATTGCACAGCATGCTATTGATACTCCCCCCCTGCTTGGGCGTGATGGTGGAACGACTCGTTTCTATGAAGAGATATTAAGTTTAAGTGAGCAACAGCCTGAATTTAATAGCCGCTTTCAGTTAAACCCATAAGCTTCACAAAATTGAAAAGAGTCGTAACAGCCCAGTGACCGTCGCAATAACTTACCTTTCGGCCTGCATACCGCGCTTTATGCGCGGTATTAAGGCTTAGCGGCCATCTGTTTTTCCTGCTGGCAAACCCGTGCCGTTGCCCGGACAAAAAGTAATCGTATATTCATTCGAGGCAGAGGCAGCGCACTGGAATGTGCTTGCCTTGTCATCGTATGGATAAGAGTAACTTGTAGGACAAGCCTGCTTCATCCATTGAATCAGCGGCTGAACATAAGTCGTCCATTGCGGATCGACCTGACCGACTGGACAAGACGCTGATGGATTGGCAATACCTGGCCAGTCAGTACATCCGCAACATTGCGAAAGTTGCTGCGCGTTATAGCCGGAATAATTCAAATAACAGCTGTTAAAAAGCGGCGCGCTTGAACTCGGCGGCGAACACTTCAATAACTGAGTCAACGTATATGTATTGGATGGGAACGGATTGCTTAACATTTGATTACAGCTAAAATTATCGCCAAATGGAGAACTAAAGCTCGGACTGGTCTGGCAGATTTGATTTGCAGCCCAGTACCCCAGGAAGCTACCGCAATTTTTGACGAACGAGTTGCTGTTTGGATTAAAGGCCAGGCCGCATATCTTGGTGGCATCACTACACATATTCTGGCTGGTGCAACCAACACCGGTATTGCTGACCCAATAATACATATTGGTTGGCGGAGTCACATTACTGTAATTGCATGCCTGTAAACTGCCTGCTGCAACATTATTGCCCGCTGTACCGCAAGTATAATTTGAAGCAGACTGGCTTGTTGCCATCGAAATTGGCATGGAAAAACCATTCACGTTACTGATGTCATAGGTATCAACACTTCCAGCCCCGACTAACTGTAAAGTAAATTCGGCTTCAGTGGCCGGTTGCTGGAATCCGACGCCGGCTGCGCAAGAAGTTGTTCCGCCATTGCTTTGACAATCATTATTCAGGCAACTGGAACCGTTGCATTGAGTACTGGCAGAAATTAATCCCTTCCACAGCACCTGATCGCCAGGCGTTGATGCCGCTGTCTGGATAATCTGTGTAGTCGCGGTGCCGCCGTTTGAAGTCAGCTCATAAGAACCGGTTTGCGGCCCGTAATTATTAAAATAACAGATTTTTGATGCCGTATTGCAGGTAGAACCACTCGGACAATCGCTGTTGCTGCTACAGACCGGCGTATTGGTAATCGCCCCGCCAACCATTGACCACCAGACATTAAAATTACAATTATTAATCAGGTGAATTGTGCGGATATTATTAATGGCGGTAACAACATTCGTAGTCGTAGACGTCTGTGACGATAACCCTGGCGTAGACGCTGTATGATAATTCACTAATAATGAAATAATCACGCCATTGTGGGCGCTGGCAGGCGCTGTATAGGTTCCGCTTAATTGACAACTTGCATTATTTGGCAATACCTGTGCCGTACAATTGTCGCCGCCAGCCGGTGTCGGTACAAAATTGCCATCAGCGCCTCCCGAAGGATAACTTGTGACATGGTTATCGATAGTAATATCGTTACCGCTTTTATTGGTACACAATAATGTCGCCGGCGCACTGGTATTGATTAAAACTTCTGACGCCAGCGGATTGGCTGGCTGGCAGATAAGGCCGCTGCTCTGACCATCGCCGACAGTCGAGGTACTTAATGTCACTGGACTACCCTGAGAATAGGAAAGCGTAGCAGTGATAGTCTGCGGCCCTGCTGACATTGCAGTGAATGTTCCTTCGACATAACAGCTGTTGCCAGGCGCGGTATTAGTTAATGACAAGCCGCAATTGGTATCATACGATGAGCCGGAAACAGAGATATTAATACCCGTTATAGGAAAGGTATTATTATTAGTAAAGATAAATCGCCAGGGCGCACTGGTATTAATGCCTAATGTTGAAGGCAAAGCAGTGGCAATGTCGCCAACCACAGTATGGCTGCCGCCTTGCTGTACCGCAATCGTATATAATTGAGGTAAGGGAACACGATCGTTACCATAAGCCTGTATTAATTGAACTGTTTTACTTCCCTCAATGGTCGGATTCAAATAAATGGTCACATTGCAGGTTTCTCTATAGGCAAGCCGTTTTCCAGTACAGAGATCCTCATATGAAAACTCTGAACCAGAATTACTGGTTTTTTCAATAATTAAAGGTTTTACCATGGTGGCTGGAATTTGGTTGGTGAACGTATATGAGGCGACGTAAGTACCGCCGTCAACCAGAATTTCAGCTGGAAAACTTTGCTGCTGCACCCATTTTACAGGATCAATCCCCGCGACAGAGCACGTAGAAACTGCAAATAAACTTAATGCCTGTATTGTGTTTTTTATTAATGTCATTTTATTTTACTCGATATTATTTCTGGTATGAAACTGCGCGGCCTGTATCAAACAAATACGTCAGGCCTAACAGAAATGCGTTGGCGTGATAGTCGCCATAATTCAAGTGTTGCGTTGCCCAGCTGCTTGCTCCTGCTGCGGATGATGATTTTCCCAAGCCGCTATATTGATATCCGGCATTAATAATAAATTGTTGATTGAAGCGGTAGTCAAGTCCAGCCCCTACTATCCAGGCAAACCGGGTACTTGAATTATTGCCATAAGCTGGCGATATTCTGGGCGTCACCTCCGGTAAGGCGAACTCGGTATATTTGCTATTAGTATTATACTTTATCCCGATTCCGCCATTAATATAAGGAGAAAAGCGCTGATATTCCATGAAATTGAATTTGGCATTAACCAAAGCAAGATTGGAGGCAGTTTGCCATTCATAATTATAATTGGTGAATTCAGGGAGGGAATATTGCATAACCTGACCGTTGATGTGCGAGGTGAAAAAATGCTGATACTGGATACCCAGCGAAAAAGCGCTCAACACGGCATGAGAAAGTTGCCACCGCAACCCTGCCTGCACTGCTAACAGAGCCGCGGTATTCGGATTATTAGCAGTATAAATATCACGATCCAAAGGTGAGGGAAGATCTGAACCATTGTTGACAGTCGTTACTGACTCGCCCATTTTGGCTTTATAGACACCGCCTTGTAAATTCAAAAACCAATTGGCGCTATTTGCCAAATTGTTACCTGCTGGTGCGATATTAGCAGTACCGGCAAAGCAATAACTACTGACGCCAAGCAATATAATTGCTTTTGAAATCAATTTCATAATCATCCTTGAGTCCATTTTGTCAAATTATTCTATCAGGTTATAAAAAAGCTTCAACGATAGACATTTTATTAATATCCTTCTGGTAATGACATCAGGCTTGCATTTCCTCCGGCGGCCGTGGTGTCAACAGTATAGGTTCTTTCGTGGCAAAGGCGCAGTAAATAATAAGGCCCGCCTGCTTTGGGACCAGTTCCGGACATGCCCTCTCCGCCGAATGGTTGCAATCCGACTACCGCACCGATCATATTGCGGTTAACATAGCAGTTACCTGCATGAATACGCGAGCGGATATATTCCACGGTCTGATTGATCCGGCTGTGAATTCCCAGAGTCAAGCCGTAGCCTGTATTGTTAATGTCATCAATTACCTGATCCAAATCTTTCCGTTTATAGCTGACAACATGCAACACAGGACCAAATACTTCGCGTGGTAAAGATTTTATTGAATCGATAGCAATAGCTACTGGCGCCATAAAATAGCCTGAGTCACATTCTTCCGGCAAATTGCATTGATAAATAATATCAAATTTTTGTGCCATTGCCGTAACATGGGCTTTTAAGCCAGCTAACGCTTCCTCATCAATAACTGGCCCAATATCAGTAGCCAGCCATTGCGGATCGCCTATTTCTAACTCTGCCATTGCCCCTTTTAATAATTCAATCATGCGTGGGTATACTTCTTCCTGAACATAGAGCACACGTAACGCGGAACAGCGTTGGCCGGCGCTGCCGAAAGCAGAAGTCAAGGCATCCATCGCGACTTGCTCCAACAAGGCAGAGGAATCGACGATCATAGCGTTCTGGCCACCGGTTTCGGCCACCAGAGGTATAATCTCTCCCCCTCTTGCCGCCAACGTCTGGTTAATTAAATTAGCTGTCTGAGTCGAACCGGTAAACACCACGGCTTTAATCCGCTGGTCGGCAACTAATGGTGCGCCAACCGCTTCACCAGTACCCGGTAACAGCTGAATAGCTCCAGCGGGAAAACCGGCTTTATGCATTAAACTTACTGCAAACGCAGCAATTAAGGGTGTTTGTTCCGCTGGTTTGGCAATCACGCAATTACCTGTGACCAGCGCTGCTGCAACCTGGCCGGTAAAAATCGCTAACGGGAAATTCCAGGGACTAATGCAAAGTACCGTACCTCGGGGATGCAGTGATAGTTCGTTAAGCTCACCCGTATAACCGTGTAAACGCATTGGCTCTGCCATTAATTTATTTGCCTGAGCCGCATAATAACGGCAAAAATCAACCGCTTCCCGAACTTCAGCAACACCGTCGCTCCAGCTTTTGCCTGCCTCCAGACATGTCATCGCCAGTAAAGTAGCCGTATTTTCCTCCAGCAATTCAGCAAAACGCTCCAGCAAGGCGGCTCGGTCTGTAACGGGCGTATTACTCCACTCTTTAAACGCCTTCTGGGCATAAGTAAGGGCATTTTCAATATCATCAGGCGAAGCATCAGCAACCTGGCCAATGATCCGCTCGGTTTTCTGGGGTGAGGCAACATTGCGTCCTATCTGGCTTTTTTCTTTACCGGCAATCATGGGTTTAGCCTGCCAGCCGCCTAAAGTCATTTCACTGTATTGCTGTTTTAACTCTGCAATTACCGCCCGATCAGTCAAATCCAAACCAGCAGAATTCTGACGCTCAGGCAAAAAGATAGAGGCCGGCAAGGGAATATTCTGATTAATCTTGCTTAACAACTGACTGGCCTTGCTTACTGGATCTTCGACCAATTCGGCAATGGGCGCTTTTTCATCAACAATACGATTTACAAAAGAGGAGTTGGCGCCGTTTTCCAATAATCGGCGTACCAGATAGGGCAATAAATCCTCATGGCTGCCAACAGGCGCATAAATGCGGCATGGAATGCCAAAACGGTTTGCCGGAACGATTTGTTCATAAAGCTCTTTGCCCATACCATGCAGGCATTGAAACTCAAAATCACGGTAATTCCCAACCAGATTTAAAATCATGGCAACGGAATATGCATTATGCGTTGCAAATTGCGGATAAATCACATCCGTCATCGTCAACAGCTTTTTGGCGCAGGCCTGAAAAGAGACATCGGTAAAAACCTTGCGGGTAAAAACCGGATAATCACCAAGCCCTTGCATTTGTGTTTTTTTGATTTCACTGTCCCAGTATGCGCCTTTAATTAACCGCACCATCATGCGGCGTTTCTTTCTCCGAGCCAGTTCTGCTACCCAGTCCAAAAGATAAAAAGCACGTTTCTGGTAAGATTGTACCGCCATCCCAAAACCATTCCACCCATTTAAACTATCGTCATTAAATACGCGCTCGATAACATCCAGTGATAATTCAAGCCGCTCTGATTCCTCAGCATCAATTGTCAGTGCAATATCGTACTTCTTTGCAGCTTGCGCTAAAGCCAGCAGTTTTGGCGGCAATTCTTCGAGAACGCGTGCTTTTTGCGCCTCCTGATAACGCGGGTGCAGAGCAGAAAGTTTAATAGAAATACCTGGACGTTGATAAATGGTCGTGTTTTTATCAACCTTATTGCCAATGGCTTCAATGGCCTTGGTATAGGCAACCAGATAACGGGCAGCATCCGCTTTGGTCAGTGCGGCCTCTCCTAACATGTCATAAGAATAGCGATAGCCAATTGCTTCTTTTTTCTTTGCCCGGGTTAACGCCTCTTCAATAGTGCGTCCCATGACAAACTGCTTACTCATAATCCGCATCGCTTTTTCTACAGCCTTGCGAACAACCCCTTCCCCGCTGCGGTTAATTAATTTCCGTACGGCCTTGCTTAACAAAGAATCAGCGCTTTCAGGGGTCAGCACTTTACCAGTCAGCATTAATGCCCAGGTGGTCGCATTAACAAAAAACGAGTCGCTTTGTCCACGATGCGCTTTCCAGTCAGCCGAGGTCAATTTATCTTTAATCAGGCTGTCTATGGTCGCATTGTCTGGAACGCGTAATAAGGCTTCTGCCAGGCACATTAATGCAATGCCTTCATCACTGGACAGCGCATATTCTGTTAAAAAAGAATCTATACCAGTGCTACGCCTGCGTTCATTACGCACCTGCTCAACCAGTGCAGTTGCCTTAGCACGGGTTTTGGCCAATGTTTCATCGGGTAAACCGGCTTTCTCGATCAGCATGGTCATTATAGTCAGCTCATTCATGCGATAAGCATCATTAATGACTGCGCGAGTGCCCTGTGGAAGTTGCGTTGCGTAACGTTCCAGCATTTTTACTCTCCATTTATAGGTATCCAAAGATAATAATTCAGAACCTTGCGAATTGAAATATTTAGTGTAGAATCGCCGCATTATTTCGTCTTTAGATGCCGATAATTAGCCGTTTTTTTATCTAACTGATAACTTTTCTTACTAAAAAATGGCTTTTTTTAGCCTATTTTTGTATAAATTTTGCACTAAAACACCCTGAAAAACGGCCTGAACGGCAAGCATTTAACCATTAACCTTTTGAAATGCTTAATAAATCCATCTCCTGACCAATCATCTTTCTTGTGATTTTACATTTGTTGCAATTGTAAATATAATAACCAGCCTTTGTTAAACAATTAACCAAGAAAAAGGAGAGAATGGAGAAATGAGCAAAATCTTAAGCATCCTTTCTGCGCTGATTTTTTCAGGCAGTACGACGAATTCTCCGGTGCCAACCGCAACCCATACCGATCCCAATGTTTCAGTCCAGGTTCAGCACCTTAGCGTAAAAGCCCCACAACTCAATAAACAAGTTCTTACTTTGGCTTTAAATGCTTATAATAAAGCATCTATAAAAGGCAATGTGAAAAAGCCGATGTTAACAGTGATTGATTATTCACTGCCTTCATCAAAACAAAGAATGTGGATCTTTGATATCAGCAAAGAAAAACTGCTCTATAACACGTATGTCGCCCACGGTAGAAATTCAGGCATGGATATTCCACGCCATTTCTCCAATCAGGCTTCCAGTAAAGAAACCAGTCTTGGAACTTACGTTACCCGCGATACTTATATCGGTTCAAAAGGTTTGGCATTGAATTTACAAGGTCTGGAACAAGGCATTAATGACAACGCTTACAACCGTCGGGTTGTTATTCATGGCGCCTGGTATGTTGAGCCCGATTTTATCCGTAAAGCAGGCCGTGCCGGTCGCAGTTGGGGATGCCCATCGATTGCAAAAACTCTTGCAAAACCGGTAATTAACACTATCAAAGGCGGTTCTGTTGTTTTTGCTTATTATCCTGACAAATATTATCTCAGCCATTCAGGCTACGCAGTCGCATAAAAAGTAAAAGCCAAGGTTTTTAGGCCTTGGCTTTTTTCGCAGTCTTCCAATTTCAGAACGTCCTGTCCTGAATATCTTCCTTGACACGTATCATTTCCATATGATTACAAATCCATTTGTAAGACCTCAGATCCTTTGAAGTCCATGATTAGAATTTAGCAAGTGAATCGTGGATCTGCAAGCTGCTAAAACTCCATCAATTAAGCTTTACATTTAAGCATAAAATTAAATTTTCCTTTAAAATCAATGAATTGAAAAATAAAGAGCAGTTTGCACAAGCGATTTCTCCAGATTTCTTCTATTGAATTGAGAAATCTCTTGGGGTGCGCCAAGCAGAATGCAGCCTTGCTGCAGTACAGCGTAATCAAGGTTTTAGTGATGAAATGCAGGAAATTAACCCAATAAAGGGCAAGGCTTGCTTATCTTCGGGATTATGATAATTTATAGCCAATATTTGTAGAATAAAGGCGACATAAATGAGTCAACAAAACGTTTCAGCAAAGAAAGATAAACAAATTATTATTGACTGGCTTATTGAACACTTCCCCAATGCCTTTTTTAAAAAAGGGAGTCAGGTAAAACCATTGCAGATTGGGATTTTCGATGAAATTGCCGAGTTCTATGATCGTCTTGAAGAACCCCCTTTCAGCAAAAAATCCCTGCGCGAAGGCTTAAGCTATTATAGCTCTTCACCTGCTTATTTGAATTGTCAGAAAGCCAACACTGCCCGAATTGACTTATATGGCAATGAGGTGGATGTGGTGACTGAAGAACAGGCAAAATATGCCTATCAAAGATATCAACAGCGATATGCGGAAAAGAAGAAATAATCAGCGCTTAAATCGAATGTTGGGCTTTACAGCCCAACCTACATTAAGAATTCAAATTTGGACCATACCTACCCTTTGCGGCAAGCCAATAAATAATTAACAGCCACGGAATCCTGCAGACTAGCGGTGTGAGTAAACGGATTATAGGAAATCCCCTGCATACCAATAACTTCAAGCCCTGCCGCTCTGACCATTCTTGCCAACTCAGCCGGTTTGATAAATTTATTGTAATCATGAGTCTGGCGCGGTAACAAATTCATCACATATTCCGCAGCAACGATAACTGATACATAAGCCTGGAAGCTCCGATTAATTGTAGATAAAAACAAATACCCATCTTTTTGCAGCAACCGGGCGCAATGATTGATTACTTCCTGCGGACAGGCCACATGCTCAAGCATTTCCATACAGGTTATTACGGGATAAGGAGCAGCCTCATAATCCTCGATAGGCGTGCATGAGTAATCAATGGTAATTCCAACACTTTGAGCGTGCCTGTCTGCAACCGCAATCGCTTCTGATTCGGCATCGATACCCGTTGCTATGGCACCGGTACTAGCCATCGCTTCTGTTAAAATACCTCCACCGCATCCGACATCCAATACCCTCTTGCCAGCCAAAGCAGCATACCGGGATATAAAATCAAGGCGTGCCGGATTAATATCATGTAAAGTTCGTAACGCGCCATGCTTGTTCCACCAGTGTTCGGACAGGCTGGCAAATTTGGCAATTTCCCGATTATCAATAGTTGATTTAGTCATGATGACAACTCAATAAATCCAGTGGCTTAAAAAACTCAAGCACTACGGGATTGGTAATAAAACTTAAATTATAAGGATGCTCGGCGATTAAACACTCGAACAATCTTGCCTCCGGCACTTCTGCCGCTATTTTGCCAAACAGAATAAACTGGATAGGCTGCTCAAGGGCGCTTAATTGCAAAAATAAACTGGTCATAAATGGCCGCCAGTGTCTGGCATGGTATTTCACTTCGCCAACTCTGAAAACAAGGGTGGCGTTTAATAATAAGAACCCTTTGCGGATCATAGCGCGAAAAAACTGCTCGGCTGTTTTACAGTAAGGCGCTTTGTCAAGCTGGGCAATGGCGCTTTGTGATAAATCGTCACGCAAATCACCACGGGCAATCAACAGCATTTTCATGATGTTGCGTAAAGACGTTGCCCGGTTCACTTCCTTGCTAAATCCTTTATCGCTCCAGAGGCTGGTCACTGCCTCATCCCAAAAGGCATAACCATTGGCCGACTGCGGTCTGGGGTAAGGTGATTCGCCCAGTAAAATATACCGGGTTGCAGACAGCGGCTGGCTGAATGCTGCAAACAGATTATTATAACCCGGCAGCCAATCCTTTTGAGTTACCAGTTCGCTTAAATAAGCGGCATCCATACAACCCAGCGCATTTTTAAGCATGGCATGCCATTCCGGGTGTGTATTTTGAATTAGTGAGTCCAAATAAAAAACCTCTAAAGCGCAGACTAATACCGGGTATGTCCTTCCCGCACAGGCGGAAATCCAATGCCAGATGAATTTAATCTAACTAAAATACCAAATCGATAAAAAATATACTAGAATAACTGAATTACATCATAATTTCTTAATAATTTTCAAGTAAACTATAGAAGTAAGCAAATACAGGAACTTGTATGGTTAATCGGTCTAGCCCCCCAAACAGGAAAATTACCAGTGAGAAACTGCACAATAAGAATTGCTGGCGCTTTATTCACCAATTGACTATTCCATGGGTCATGGCTGAGCAAGATTCGTCTTCCGAGAAGGGTAACCACATACAAGTTAAACCTTCTGATGTAATTTTATCTCGCTTTCAAGCTAAAGATCCCGAACTTTGCGACGAATTATACCGTGTCCTGGTTGATGCGGAATACCACGCTGATCACGCTTATGCCGATCTTTATAAGAGAATTAACGAATATGTTGAAGAAAATATAACTCTTTTTATTCCAGGCACAGCTAAAAAACCCAATGAAGCGGTATACAAGGAAACCATTATTTCCCAGTTGACCAATCAAAATAGCCGCGAATCATCAGAACATAGCATCCTTGAAAATTTTATTGCCTCAATCTATAACAATAATAACGACATTCTTGAGCTTGCTTATGACACGCTGAAGGAGGTTATCCAGGAACACCGCCCTGTAAACCAAAGACTTACTAATACTATTTCCCGCGCTATTGCAGATCATGGCGTTCGCATAAACAAACATAGTATTTCACCTGCTGATGCCGGTTCGCTAAGCGGGCGGTTCAGGTCCCTGGTATCGCCAAATTTTAAACCGCAACACACAACCAGCTTGCCGACTATCAAAAATTACCGCTACAAAACCCAACAAAAACCCATTGAGTATCGTATTGGCACTCAAGGCCAACGTCATAATGGAGAGGAGCGTGTAAGCCCGTTATTTATAGCCTGGCTTGATATTCAGCGAAAAAATGCCGTACCCACTAAAATTTCACATATTTATTTTAATAATCTTGGGCTTGATCGCGAGCACCATGATATCGAAGGGTCAAAAGAGAAAAAATTAAGTACAGTATTGCATCGCCTGGAAGAAAAGTTCTCGAATCTTGTGGTAATTACACTACCTGCCGATAAAGGCATTATGAGTGAAGAACATTGTTTTAGTACAAAAAAAGAGATTCCTTTCCAGAACGAATTTAACCGCATTATAAATATTGCCTATCAGAGAAATACCTCAAAATTTGGCGCAAACGATTTTTATATTAGTCCACGAGCCAGAAAATTATTATTTTGTGATGAGAATGATGATTATTCACCTCAAGTTGAATTAGAAATTCTGCAGAATTTGCTGAACAATAGCATCGCCCGGATGGGCTTAAGCAATCAGAATTTGTTAAGCCGTGCCGATTGTCAGGCAATCTGGGTAGATTTTACCAAATTTGCCTTGCCAGATTATATTATCAGAACCCTGAATCCTGACGGGTTTAACTTTTCCTGTAAAGACGCAATCGACAGAGCCGCCTCTTCTTCAATCTATTACAATTTGATGAAATCAATTGAAGCAGACGAACCCTTAACCCGAGAGGAGTTTGAACGAGGCTTGCATGCTGCGGCAATTGTTGTGAAAGGCCGAGGCATGAACCATCATATCAATCTGGTCTGGAATGCTATCAACTCCTATGTCAATACTAATTACGACTCAATTGAAAAAAATCCTCAACTGAAATGGCTGATTACCTGGCGCGATTTTAATTGCCCTCCTGAAAGGGTTGAAGAGCTGCTGCCTTTGCGTATTCAACAATGCAGCGCACAATTGCAAAAAATAAAAAATAGCAATAATAAAAAAGCTATCAGTAAAGGACTTGAAGTACAAACAAATATGGCTCAAATGCTGGAATACGGAGAATCGATAATAGAAGATTTAAATAAACAAAATAAAAACAAAGTCAGCGGAAAATGCTTATTGCTTGAGATAGTCAGCATGACACCTGAAGTAGTTACTAACCCTACTAATCGCAATTTGAACGAATATGCAAGAGCCGCCCAACAGGCTACAATCCGCTTTCCCCGATTGCAATACTATTTTTCTGGCTTTATGATCGCCCTATTCCGATTACTCTACTACCCCACCTGCGGTTATACCAACTCATTTATCAAATCATGGAGCGCAACCAGAGAAGCCGGCAATGACGCCATCACCCGGAAACATATGATCTCACTCATTAACAATCTTAAAAATGTAGGGGAGCAAATGTTGCAAGGTGAGCTAAATCAGACGGGTGAAAACCTGGCAAATAATCCCGAATTGGATATAGACTCCAGTTCATCAACCTTGATATAAAATAATCACGCCCTAATTAGTCATTGACAATAACTATCTGAAAAACTGAATTTACCTTCATTATAAACAACATATAGACTTTGTATCGCTCAGGAATGCTATTTTTTGCCATTTAAAGAGCTGGTTCGCTTTGACCCGGATCTGTAATTTAACCCCGCTTTAACTATAAAAGCGCTTATTAAAAGCGCTTTTTTTCTATTAGGCTTAAGATATTTGAGGTGATGGTGTTTGGCAGCTTTCACTGGATAAGAGCGAATTAATACCCGAACCAACCACATCAACGGTGTTGACCAGTGGGCTTGTAACTGCGGCAAAGGCATAGACCAAGCCTTTTAATAAATCTACACCAGTTTTGATGGCAGAATCTTTGACAGCTTTGCGATTTGCGGTTAATACAGACAGAAGTATAGCAACTGTATCAATTACTAATTCAACAAGCTTTACAGCGACCATTAAGCTAAAAACCAGAGGCGCGGTAATTGGTGACACGATTTTCCTGAAGGTATCACCAGAGTCTTTGCAAGGTTGGAAGAACCCATAGAAAGGTTTAGTGTCATTGACAGCTGTAGTAGAGCCTTTTCTTAATTCAAAATCTAAAATCAAATCACCCATCGCTCCTCCACCTGCGAACAACAATATTTCCGGGAAGATGCTTGGATCTATGTAAGGTATGCTCATATTAAACTCCGGTTGTAAAGTTCAAAATCATCTTATCAATGTAGTATTAAGAGAATATTAATTAGCTTTGCGCCGTTTATGAGGACTTTTGTGCCGGCCAGTTTTTTAACACGACGGCTAGTTTGGTATCGCCAAGATCGCATATGCGTGGTGCAAAGCGGAAGCCAAGCAAGTGCATCAATGGGTTAAATTACAGATCTGGGGCTACCCTGAAATTTTATAGAACCAGTCTTAGCATCTAAAGTGAGTATGTTTTGTGGTTTTGTAATAAATCTTCAAGATTGCTTTGTAGTGCATCTAATTTATAGCGATCATCTGGTTTTATTTGGCAACATCCTTCTATGAGCGGAGCTAGCTCAGGTGATAGTGGGGTTAAAATTTTTGTTAATATTTTCCCCATGGAATATATATCCATACTTTCTTGAGCGGTAGGCGCTGTATTAATATACCAGCACTCTGGAGCAATATGATCACATTGAATAATGCGTTGGGCTATTTTTTCTTGTGTTTCACACTTGAAAAACTCAGTATCGATGATTTGGTCTGATGCATTTGAAAAACCTCCATCGATTAAGTAACTGCATCCCATATCCTTGTTATTGGTTGGGACCAAGTATTTTATATTATAAAGATTTAAATCAAGGCATATTATTTTTTTCGAATGACACTCTTTTAAAGCTTTTACTGTTGCCAAAAATAATTTGATTTGCTCAATAAAATCAGTAACGGGAGACAAATCGCCATATAGCGTGCCAGGAATATAGGGCAAGACCATGCGATAAGTTTCTTTACTACGGTCCTCCAGATAAAAGCTTCGTTCTTGTGGATATAGACTCTCAAAAAAATGATATTTTTTTCTGCTTTCTCTGTAATCACATTTAACAGGACTTAATACCACTTTAGTTTTTCTATTGTCTCGCTTGTCAGGCGTTTTTGGCGAAAATAGTCTGGCAACAGAGTAAGTTCCTGTCGCAAGATACCCTTTCCTTCCATGGCCACGGTTTAAAATAATATCAATAATTTTCTTTGAGTGCGTTTTAAACCAAGCTGTATTGATAATTGCATCCTGTAGATTAGCTACTTCGGTTGAGAGGTCTTCAAAAGCAATATGACCAGATTGAATCTTATTTTTATCACTTAAAAAATAATTTAAACCTTTTAGCGTGGGTTGGATTTGAATGCATCTGTTAGAACTCGTGTTTTGGATATATTCGACTAACTTATATTGAGCAGTGTCTACAGGATAATAGGTGGTGTCATCATCGCTTTCATAGCTTGAATCCTCGTCCTCTGTGGAGCAAGTATATTTTGGCATAATAAAAATCAATATGATTTTAAATTGCTTATTTTAATCCAAATTTAGACGGTTATCAATATAAAAACAATAATGAAGAGCATCTGCTTGCCATATCATGACTTAAAAAAAATCCAAATAGAGACGATTTGACTGGCAACGTCCCAAAAGTTCTTTATAAATATCCCAGACTGAATCTGAGCTGCAACTCTTAATAAAATTATTTTCTCTATGTGCATTGACTTTAAAAGTAAAACCCGCAACAAAGCACAAGCTAAAATTCAAATATTATATTGTTGTATAGTTCTAACTGTTTCCTGCTTTTTGTCATAATTTACAGATGAAGGACGATGAAAGAAGGGATGACGTAACCTCGTTTTTCCGCCACAACCATCCGGATAATTTGTTATTATTTCTCTAAAAAAATCCTCACTAATCAGCTTGTTTTTACATAATGCATCCAGGCTTTTTCTGATCTGTAAAGGCGTTCGTACTAAAACGTATTTTAATCCAATTTCCTCTAAATGGATGCCTGCTTGAGTCAGTGATTTAACTACGTCTTCATTTCTATCTGCTGGAAAAACAACAGTTATCCTGGTTTTGGTGGGCAGCGCTCATGGTGTATTTATTGTTTGCTTTAAGTGTTGTCGTATTCATCATTCCTTTAGCTAATAATTCACCTTACTGGGCTGCTTGTTACGGAGCCATTCTTGGCGCAGTAATTTATGGGATCTATGATTTTACCTGCCTTGCGATTTTTAAGAGTTTTCCCGTAGGCATAGGGCTGTTGGATTGGCTTTGGGGTATGGTGCTTTGCTCATGGAGCTCTTTTTTAACCTGTTATTTAGGTAATTATTTAAAATAGAGCCGGCTATATAAGGCCTCTTTCTATCTCAGCCAGCATCAGAGCTGGTTTAGAAAGAATGGCCCAGCTTATCTATCTCTGCACTCAGAACAAGTTACTTTGAAAATATATCAATCCTCTTCCTGAACCTTTAAAAAATCTTCTTCTGTTTGTATTGGTATATCATCAAAAATACAACTAAATCCAAGCCTGATCTGCTCTTCATTAAAACCCAAAACCGTACACTGCATAAAATCGCCTATCATTATTGTCTCTCCAATATGATGTGGTCTAATGGATTTGGACACACCAGTTAAGAGATAATAAACTTAACTGGTGTGTCCAAATCCATTAGACCACATCAGCTAATTACAGTTTTGGTATAGAAAATACACCTATATTTTTTTGTAAAAATAAGGCAACACCTAGCGGTATGTGATCCAACCACTTTTGGCTTATTAATTGAACGCCTATAGGCAATCCCAAATCTGAATATATGCAAGGTAAAACGGTAGCTGGCCAACCTGTCAAATTATGCGCTGTAATATAACCAAAATCACGAACATTAGCAAATGATTCTCCATGATAGCGAGCAGGAGTGGTTGTAACCGGTGAAATTATTAAATCATAATCGTTCATAAATGAAATCATTTTATAACGAAATCGCTCTAACTCAGCGAATCGTTGCCGTAAATCGGATATGGAAAATATACAGTTTTTTGATAGTTCAAGGTATTCAAGAGTAAGAGGAGAAACCTGATTATTTTTAAAACTTTTGATATATTGTAATAAGGTTCTTCCCCCATCACCTCCCAACATAAAAGTCTCATAATGGAGCCTATAAACATTGTCTAATGCCGAAGGATATGCTTCAACTATGGTATGGACATAAGGTTTTAACAACTCGACCACAGAGTCAACGGCCTTAACAGTTTCCCTTGTAGGCAAAGTCCCTGCAGGATTATCATAAAAATAAGCAACTCTGAGATTCTTTAAATTAATATTCTGTGTAATTGGAAATTGAACAGGCACTGTATGAGGGTCAACTCCATCTGGTCCAGATATAATATCCATCATCATTATTAAATCTTCGACATATCTAGCCATGGGACCTATTGAAACTAATTGGGATCCAATACCAAAACCATCAACAGGAATATTTCCTGTATTTGGAACAAAACCATGGGTTGGCTTATGTGCACAAATACCACAATAGTGAGCAGGTTGACGAATACTCCCACCAGCATCGTTTCCCAGACCAACTGGCGATCCGCCGAGAGCTATAATAGCAGCTTGTCCGCCACTACTACCACCAGCTGTTCTAGCTAAATCATATGGGTTATTTGTTCTACCATATACCAAATTGTCAGACTCATATGATAACAAAAGTTCTGAAGTATTTGTAATTCCATAAATCTCAGCGCCTTCCATTCTTAAACGAGAAACAGCTGTTGCATCGAAGGTAGATACGGCATCATATAAACCTTTACATCCCTTACTACCAATAAAACCCTTAACATGAAAAGCATCCTTAATAGATATTGGTAAACCATATAACTTACCAGCTATCTTTTTTTTAGAAAATGCCAGGTCCTTTTTGAAAGCATCATATAAAATTTTTTCAGAATCAAATTGCTGTAATGCATTTACTAATGGATTTACTTCATTAATTCGTTTAATGAATGATTCTGCAACTTCCGAAATACGAAATTCACCAGAATTTATTTTACAAAGGATATCAGTAGCTGATAGTTCATATATATTAGTCATTAACAACCCTATTATCTAAATTATATGCTGCTAGATAACTATTATTCGATGGATTTGTCACAACTAGTATCTCATCGCCCGTAAAATAACAAGAAAACACTATGAAAATACATATTCCACCGAGAGTCGATGCTCCTGAAACAAACCTATTTGCTAAAATTATAAAACGTTTTTCAAATACTGAATGGGATCGCGATGTTATGATTCTTATTCCAGGTGGGCCTGGTGGGAACCATACTCTATATGCTGATATAGAAGAATCTCTCTTGGAATATGCTGATTTGGTTATTCTGGATCTTCGAGGTTGTGGCTACAGCGATAAAGCTGATGTTAGATTTTGCACTTTGGAGCATCATATCAGAGATATTGAAGCTGTCCGAATTGCTTTAAATATCAACAAGCCTATAATTCACGGTTGTTCATATGGCGCAATAGTTGCCCTAGGTTATGCAATATCGCCCTATTCAGAAAATTTATCGAAACTTATTTTATCTTCTTGTGCTGCTTCTGGAGACTTCATCAGAGCAGCACAAGAAAACCTGAAAAAAAGAGGAACACCAGAACAAATTAAAATAGCAGAGCTTCTATGGGAAGGGAAGTTTGAAAGTCCTGAACAATTTGCAGAATATTACAAAACAATGGCACCTCTATACGTTTACCACGCCCCGAAACCTGAAGAGCTCCCAATTTTAAAATATAACATTCCTTATAATACTGATTTAGTAAACTACGCTTTTAAAGGATTTCTGCTAGAGTTTGACTACCGCCCGCATTTAACAAAAGTAAAAACGCCGACGCTAATTTTTTCAGGCAAAAATGACTGGATAATTGATACCGAACAAGCGGAAATTTTATATGCTGGTATTGCAAGATCTACTTTAATTACTCTCGATGAGTGTGGACATTTCCCTTGGAAAGACCAAAAAAGTGCTTTTTTATCAAGTTTAAAATTTTTTTTAAATCCGGCTTTAGATTGCGACAACTTCAACGATACAGCCTTTAGAATGGCCCGGATCAGAATGTCATCTTCGGATCAACAATCACGGACCAGATTAAATTAATTCTTTATAACAAATCAGGGCTTAAATTCATGATCGTTGTATTCTTCCATACTTTTTCTTGATCCTTCTAATTCCACACTTTTATAAATACTCGATGCAGCCATTATTAAAAGTGCATTTACTCGTTTAGAAGGGTTATTCAAATCCATTGTTCCACCATGACCATTAGGGTAATTAGTAGCTATTTCTTCTGCAAAATCTTGATTTATGAACCCGGCTTTAGTTAAAACCTCTAAAGTTTTTTTGATATTTTCAGTTTTATGCAGAGGGGTTTGGACTGAAATGCTTGTCACTTGAACTGAATCTAAATGGATTTTAGCTTGCAGCATTAATTTAACGATGTCAGATTTTTTGTCTGCTGGAAAATTAAGCCTCATTGTTGTTCCATAGACACTAGCTGTAATGTGAGCTGAGTCAATACTAGCTACTTGATTACCAGAATAATGAAAATTTTTTATTTCCTCACGCATATTAACATTCCCCACTTGATTAAAGAATGTGCATTATATCATATTCTATACATGCCGTGTTAAGGATAACCTACCTTACTCTGCTAAAGGAACCTGTTTTCAGTTTTAAGGCAGGTACAACCCAATCAAATCTTACTCGATAATGAGTAAGATTGTCGTGACCAACCTTAGAGAATAGTACAGTTTTCTAATCCCCAACGATTTTCAGGAGATATCTGCCCGGGGTTTGTGTGATGTTGTTTAGGTATGGCAAATAACCCGTTTGTTTGTAGAGATTGGCCGGTTGTGGTTGAAATCGGTGTAGCCGCAGGTTCGCTATTTAATTTCGTCAGAACTCTATATAAAAAGCGCGCCATAATGGTTTCAACCGTGTTTGTGTTTGTCAGGAAACAAAAAATATCAGGATCAAGATTCATTCCCGTTAACAGCGCTTCCATTACAAAATTGAACATGGCTTGTCGCACTTCTAACTGAGGGTGATTAAAAAAACTTAAGTTATTTTTCACAAAGGCTTTGCGCTTTACCTCGTCAATATCAGGTAACATCCTCTCCATGCAATATAGATAGTATAAGATTTCTTTATTATTAGATTGAAGTGCCCTACTCTCAAATGCATGTATTTCTTCTACTGTATAACAAGGTATTAAGGCCTGTATGACATTATTATGAGCATAATTATAATCAAAATAATTATTTGATAGCGCAACTATAGCGGGTGAAGTCACATTGTCACTAAGTCTTTCCTTTATTTTTACGAGACATTCTGCTAACTCGGGTATAATCTTATTGTTTTGAATCAAACCTGTCAGGTAGGTCAAAAGAGTGAGCAAGGTATTGTTACCAAGATAGGGAATCATTTTTATCAGGCAGTACCAATTCATCCTTTCATCAATATTTGTTAATCTGCCATGGTTCATCAAATTAGGTATAATTACCGTCACTAAAGAATCAAGCCTTTGCTGAGAAAGCCGTGGTGCGATAAAACCTAAAAAATTCAATGCTTTTTTTAACGCATAATAGCGTTCCGAACTGGACAAATGACCTTCAATAAAATCAACATATTTATCAATAGCTGCTTGACTCAACATAGGGGCAATACATTCTAACAAACCTAATGCTGCTTTCGAGAGATGATTGTTTGTGGCAGGTAAATTAACATCAATAAATTTAAAATATTTATCAATAGACGCCTGACTCAGCCGAGGGGTAATCGCTTTTAGTACATTAAATATCGCCTCAGAGTCGTTGATGTTTAATTTGGATAAAATATCCTCAATAAAATCAGCATATCTATCAATAGATGCCTGGCTCAGTTTAGGAGAAATTATGCGTATGCTATCGGATGCTCCTAACTCGATAATAACAGGATAAAGATTGTGTGGCCAATAGGGCGATTTTACTTTACAGGTTAACGTCAAATCTACAAAACTATCTAGCGCTTCTTCTGGAATTACAGGTAATACAATACGAAGATATTCGATAAGAAAACTAACTTCATCCAACTCCCTCCCATCAACCCGATCCTTAATTTGATCAATAAGCGCAGGCACTGACACTTCCTCTGTCTGCCAACCCAGGCTCCTTACACCTCTTACCGCTTTTTGCCGAAGCGAGTCTAGTGCGTACACACTCATGGCCATTTCGTGCACAAGCGATGACCATTCGAGCTTATTAAAACGTCTTACCAGTTCTTCTGACAAGAGATGGTATATATAGTATCCCCCTCTCAGTTTCATGTAGTTTACGATAGTTTTTATGGCATCGATCCGCGCTTGTTGCGCAAGGTAAGGTATTGCAGAGGCTATATAGTCAACTCCAGTTTCAGGAAAAAAGGGAGCGCTAGATGGCAAAATAAAAAACTCATTACTAATGCTTTGTTTATACATAGCCAGCGCTGACATCACTAGACGCGCTTGTGTCTCTTCATTAATTGCTGGAGCAAGCATTGTTATCAAAGCAAAGGCTTTCTTGCGAATACTCTGGTTGAGGTCCTCTTTATTGAGGTCGTTTAAAAATGGTTCTAAATCCTGAATCAGGCTTGTTACTTCCGGCATTAAATCGATCTTTCTGAGAGAGGCGGCAACGAACACGGCTTGGAATTTACTCGTTGGGGAGGCAACATATCTTAGAAATGATTTTGAAATTTGACCTTTTATTTTCTGATTAATCTCCACTGGATTCATGTTTAAAATGCCGTGTGTCATATCACTTAAAAGCCGTTTCTGCCAACGCAAAGCATCGGGGTCCCGCCTGGATAACAAAGCAAGCTCAGCTAATCCTTTAAAGTTTTTGTCAACCAGGCGGCATTGTTTGTAGAGCATGTCTGGCGGCAAATAATAAAAAACGGGCAGCAGAATATCTGCGAAAAGAATAACAGTATCGGATTCGGCAGCTATGATGGTTGGAAGCATGATTAATTTATTGCAACTATTCATAATACAATACTTTTATCATATCTATTAGATAATGGCAAATTGTTTTACATTTTATAAAATAATTAAATTAAATGGTTAATTAACACTTAAAGTTATTACGTCACACCTCTACATTTCTCTAGGCGCTAACTGACATAATGCGATTATCTATATATGCCTCATTAATAACTTCTAACTGATTCTGTCGTTTGGTATGAGCAAAGAAACCATCGCCGGAAATTAATAACTTGATTGCTATGGCTAGTAAACCAACTCCGGTGGCCGCAATGCCAATATTAATGAGTAACGGCTTCCAAGCGGCGCGATGCGTGCTCATGGCTTTAAATCCTTGCTGATAAGCAGCAGTAAAATCACGACTAATTTGTTGTTGCTTTTGCGTATCATTAGCGATACGTGCAATTAAAAGTTGGCGGGTAAAGATTAGGAGTTGGTTAACTAGCGCCCTGGTTTTTTCCCCTTCCGCGCGGCTTAAGTTATCAGGACTTTCAGCTAAAGCATCGCCATGTTGGCCTAGTTGGTTAATGGCGCTAAAAAGATTTAAAAATTGATTAATTGGCGCCTTGCCATTGGCCGTAAATGGTTTGCCGGCGGAAAGGGCTTCCGGAAAATTAACCCCGAGCTTAATTAATTCAGCAATGGTTTCTACGTGATTATTTTGCATCGCGGCACATAAGGCAGTACCGCCATCATTAATCGCAACATTTAAATCAGCGCCCAGCTCGCTTAGTTTAGTCACTACTGCGGTATGGCCATTTTGGGCGGCAAGATAAAGCGGTGTTGCGCCGTTATTCATTGCCTGATTTAAATCAGCGCCCTGTTTTGCCAGTTCGACAAGGCAATTTAAATTACCATCTTCCCCAGCTATGCAAGCGGCTGTTGCCCCTATGCTGTTAGTTGCATTTAAATCAGCGCCATACTTGGCTAATTCAGTAATAACTTGTTGATGGCCATTGCTGGCGGCAATTAAAACAGGTGGGTGGTCCTTATATTTCACATCCAAATTTGCATGCTTACTAGCAAGTACGGAGATAAGGTGAGCATGGCCACAGAGCGCGGCAACAGAAATAGGGGTTAACTCATTTGACAAGGGTAAATTGATATCTGTAGTTATAGATGATAAAGTTAACAATGCATCTTTATGACCCGATAATGCGGCTAATACCAATGGTGTTATTCCTTCAGGCGAAGCAATTGTCATATCAGCGCCACTTTCAATCAACGCTTCAAGTACGCTTGAGAAACCATTTAGAGCAGCAATCAAAGCAGGAGTTAGCCCCACTTTATTAAGTTGATTTAGATTAGCGCCGTTTTGGGCAAGCGCTGTAATAACTGAGGCATGGCCACATCTAGCCGCATCATGGGCAGCAGTATTACCATTGGGAGCGGCTTTATTCAAATCAGCTCCAAATTTTGCAAGTTGCTGAACGATTAACGGATACCCGTATTCAGCTGCACAATGGATAGGCGAGTACCCGTTAGCATTTTCTTTGTTTAAATCCAGGTTTTGAGTAACCAATAAATTTAAAATATCTGAGCGATTATTCATTGCTGCAATATGGATTAAATTTTCCCCTGCTTTTGAGGCGGTATTTAAATTAAATTGCTGGTTTGCAAGCTCAGCAATAATTGCTGTATGTCCGCATCTTACAGCGTTAAATGCCAGGTTAGTTGCTTCCTTTTTGGTTTGGTTAAGAGCGACATTATGGCTAATTAAGGTCTGCAAAACGTTAAGATGACCCTGTCCAGTTGCAGCATATACCGCGCTTGCCTTATCTGAGCGCGCCTCATTAAGATTAAATCCCAATTCAGCCAATTGAGCTAATTGCTGGCTATATCCATGCTTGGCATAGACAAAGGCTAAATAATTAATTCCTGTCCGCTTGACTATCGCTTGAGTAAGCACTTGTTTATTGCTAATTTGGTCAAGCGCGTTTTCTAAAAGATTAACACGCTTGTCTTGAGCTGTAATAATAAGATCAGTGTTAAAGCTTACATAGTGTTTGCCAAATAAATTTCTGACCCACGCTACAAAATTAACCCAATAATGAGCAATAAAAAAACGATAAGGATTTGCGCGAAGTCCTGTCATAATATCGCGAGCTAGTGCTTGCGTATTATTCGTCTCTTGGCTATAAAATTTATCCTGGTTAATATCGCGGAATTTCCACCCCTTGCCCGGCCGGTACAACAGGGCGATACTATGATTATGGTTTCCTAGAAGTATCCCAATGGCTTGGTTGGATTGTGTTGAAGCCTGTTCAAACGCTGTGCCTAATTCATCAAGAAACGCCTTGATTTCCTGTTCGTTGTATATGAATGGCTTACGCGATATTGTTTTAAGCCCGCCCTGTTCAAGAATTTTTTCACTAGATGCCACGCGCGAAATGGCTTCAATATCATGTTGATTTAAGCTTGACGATGCTTCAAAAACATTATCACATTCAGAAGGTGACTGGAAAAGGAATAAGCTATCATAAAAAGCCGGTATTTCTGATAAACGCTGTTCTGTATTAGTGCGCTCATCACTTTTTTTTAAAATTGCTTGCTTAATTAAGGGCGCTAAATCATGTTGGCTTTGAATTAGTTTACGCCTTTCTTCAAAAAGATTTTCTTTATTAACAACCCCTTCCTCAATCCAGCGTAATGCAAATCCATGACAATCGCCTTTCTGTTTGGGATAGCCTAATTTTTCCTGGTGTTTTAAAATTGATTGATGAAGCGACATAAAGATAAAGATATTAGACAAATTGTACTTATATTATCATTTTGATGTAAATATTTCAAATTATGTTTGAATTTAAACTAAATAAGCACTAATAAGTCAACATTCCTTGCAGAGGAAGTTCCCTATATTAGAAATAACACATTAACACCAATAATGTGTAAATATAATACAATTTCAACCCTATTAATAGTAATAGAAAATATAGAGTATGATATGAAATTTACTAACACTGAACACTTTCCTCTTTATAAATGGGCTTTGTTGAGAGTAGCCTTGATGCAGCGAAGCGTAATCAAGGTTTCTATCCCGTGTTCAGGCACCTATGCCTTGTAAGTTCAGAGCGGGTAATCCCTTTCCTTTAAAGGTTTTTTGCAAACACGCATGAAGTCATCCTGACGCTCCCAGATGCCATCCGTGGCATCTGAGGGTTTGCAAAAAACCTTTAAAGGAAAGTGCTTACTGGAGAGAGTGGTAATGGTTCTTACTCTGATTCTAATGCATGGTTAAAATGGTGGCTGTTTTTCCGAGAGATTATTGAATAACCAGAGTGGGTTAAAGAATTGAAGTTACGAACATATCATTACTCATGCAGAGTACAGTAAGCGTAGCAACCAAGATAAGCTTAAAAGAGGTGCATTATGACTATGGCTGCCCTATCTATTGATTATATTGATGAACATACTAATCATGAATTTCACTTACCTCTTTCAGTCTTTAAAAAACCAAAAAGCAGTGAAGACTATTCAAGACTGGAGGAAATTCTTGACCAATTGACAGATGAAGTTAGAGATGATGAGACTCATCCACTAGCCCTTGCCATGCAAATTATTGGTGATAATTTAGAGCAGTATGATAATGAGCATCATCCTGATATTGGTGCAAATATTACTGACGTAGAAATGGTGAAATATTTGATGGAGTCACATCACCTGCATCAAAAAGATTTGGCTGATATTTTTGGAAGCCAAGCTAATGTATCAAAATTTTTAAATGGAGAAAGACAGCTAGGAAAGAATGCTATCTTAGGTCTTAAAAAAAGATTTGGTATTAGTGCTGACTTCTTCCTTTAATACATAGAATTTACTATTACAAAAACATGAACATTCAATAAAGCCTGAAATTGTTTCTGCTTCTGGCTTTAATGAAAAAGTAATTTTTAAGTTCCAATTCGTTACTTTTTAAGAAAGAAATCGATAAAACAGCGCACTTTAGGTTGTGTATAACGAAATTTAGGATAAAAATAATAAACAGACGCATTTACAGCTTGATAAGAAGAAAGTACCTCGACCAAGTCTCCTGAAATTAACGATTCCTCGAGTATATAAAAGGGTAGTTGCACAATTCCTAGTCCTGCTTTGGCGCATTCAACCATACCTGTAACATGATTTAATACCAGGGATGGTTTAATTTTTATTTCATGGCCGCGTTTTAAATGGGTACTGCATATTTCATGACGTGCATAATGGCCGATATAAGTATGTTGCCGTAAATCCTGCAGGGTATTTGGTTTACCATGCTTTTTAAAATAAGCAGGGGAAGCACACATCACATGACGCGTGGTTGTTAAATTACCTTGTATCACATTGTCTGGTGCAATTAATGAAAATCCAACCGCAATATCGACTTGTTCCTGTTCAAAGTTAGGAACACGCTCACTAATATCGATAATTAAATCCAGTTCTGGATATTTCTGCATAAAGTCTTGTAAACGGGGATAAATAATCTTTTTAGCGAAATAATCTAGCGCCACAACATGCAGAGTGCCTTGAGGCGTTGCATGAAAATCCTGGCACACAGCACGGGTATCTTCTAATTCTTTTTTTAAACGTAAGCATTGCTGCAACAAAATTTCACCCTGATTTGTCAAATGCAAACGCTGATTGGTACGTATAAACAGATCAACGCCTAAATCTGCCTCTAATTTTTTGATTTGTTTGCTTATGGATGCTTTTGTTAGCGACAAATGCTTAGCTGCTTGAGATAAGCTACAGGTTTGAGCCGCATAGGTGAAAATTTCAAAACGATCCAAATCAGACACGGTTGTTAACAAAAAGGAAACAGTTGTTGCTTAATTTATCACTTTTAAAGTGATTTTGAAACATCTATACTGTGCAAAAATTGAATCTATATGCAAATATCATACATTTATAAGTGAGTACAAATGAATTATCGTTTAATTTTAAGTATCGTATTATTTAGTGTAATAGGAATATCTACGTCAGCGTTTAGCAGTAAGCAGGCAAATTCAGTAGAGGCACAATTAGCGCAATTGGAAGCAGCAAGCGGGGGACGGCTGGGAGTTGCTGCCATAAATACAGGAAACAATCAACGCATTGAGTATCGTGCTAACGAATATTTCCCCATGGGTTGCACATCGAAAGTGATTGGCGTTGCCGCCATTCTCAAAAAGAGCATGACAGACAAGCAATTACTACAAGAAACCATTAACTATAAAAAAAGTGATTTAACGCATTGGACACCCATTACGGAAAAGCATTTAGCCGATGGCATGACTATCGCAGAACTTTGTGCTGCAGCTATTTCTTACAGTGATAATACAGCCATGAATCTGTTGACTCAAAAACTAGGCGGCCCAGCAGGATTAAATACCTTTGCCCGCACTATTAATGATAAGCATTTCAAACTGGACCATTGGTGGCCTGACGAAGCATTTGCAAGTCCAACTAGCAAAGAAGATACAACAACACCTGCAGCAATGGAAAAAAGTTTGAGAAAAATTATTTTGGGTGATGTTTTGGCACCGCCACAGCGTCATATGCTTATTTCCTGGTTAAAGAAGAATGTAACAGGTGATACACGTATCCGAGCCGGCCTGCCAAAAGGTTGGATCGTGGGTGATAAAACAGGTACAGGTTTTAATTATGGTACAACAAATGACATTGCTGTCATCTGGCCGCCTAAATGCCATCCGATTGTGCTGACAATTTATTATTCAAGCAATGATAAAAATGCACCAAAACGTGACGATGTAATTGCCGCAGCTACCCGTATCGTGATTAATACTTATGCCCAATCTGACGCTTGTATTAAACAACAATACAATTTGAAAGAATTCCAACCTAATAAAGAACCACAGTTTTTTTATTAAACATAGGACAGTTAACCAATCCTCGGCCTGATTGTAGGCAGCCATCGACAAACAAGCGCCAAATTTCCTGGCTAGGGATATGTGAGCGTAGGGTAAAAAGGTTGCTGCCTTTATAGGGTGCATAACTTTTCAAGCAATTTTCAAACTCGTCTTTTAATGATTTAGTTTTAAAAAAATCAAACATGATTCATCTATCATTATGAGGTATTGATTGAATTATAGTCTATGCCCATATATGTGATATTTGATAGTTTAATTATCAGTAATAACACGGATAAAAAATAAATACTTTGACTAAAAATTGATATCTAGTTAACATATTATACTGGCTATTTTACAAGCGAGAGTAGTATGTTTGATTTTTTACGTTTAGTAATTGTTGTTTTTGGTTTTTTGATTATAAAATTATATCGTAGGCAGAGTGAAAATAATCCATTGATTACTGAAGCAGCGCAAGAGGCGAGGGAAACAAATAATAACACCAGACATCCTATGGCTGCCTTACATGATAATAGCCAAAGAGAGAGCTTATCTGATGTTACAAGAGATAGTCTTGAGGATATTATTATTAATGAGCCGGAACCAAGGCCAGCAAGGGGGCCTGTTATTCCTAGTCGTAGAGAAGATGATGGGCTATCTTGTGAATTTAGTGGCTGGCGTTGGTAAAAGCAATGTGTATATTTTATGCCTCATGATTTGCTAAATGAAATTTCAGCTAATGAGATTTTTTCCGATGAAATCTTTCTTCAGGTCTTTGCCAGTTTAAATCCAAAACAGCTCGTAAAAGCTGCTGAAGTTTGTTTGCACTGGCAACGCCTAACCGCTGATGACAATGTCGCTTCGGATTAACAATAACGAGCTTGGTGAAAGTCGGTTAGGAGCTATTGCTGAAAAGCACTTTTACGAAACGCTCGATAAAGGCTTGGCTGAAGAGTGTGACTATTTAATCAATTGGAAATCGCAAGAGTTTTGGTGGCAATTTTTTAGGCTTTCCACGACCTATGGTTGATAAATTTGAAGCGCTCGAAGCACTCCCCAGTCCCTTTGGGCAGACTGTTAACCCGCCGGCTGATTATTTGGTTAACGTCAAAACGTATCTCGAAATCAAAACGTTGTTATTACAGCGCCGGAAGGCGGGGTGTCCGCAAATACAACACCTTAGACTTAACTACGCATGCTGAAAGCGCGATGGCAATGTTGAGTGCTTTTCCCATAGCTTGGCACTTAATTTATCGCCTAATAAAGCTTTAATCCGAAACATGGATGTTTCCACGAGGCTGCGTTGATGATATCCACTTGCTATTTTCCATTCTTTGCGTCGGAACTGGCGGACTTTCTCAATCGTCTCATCCCGTTGGATTAATAAGGCCTGTTTCTTTTTATTAATTTTATCCTTTCTCTCCTGGGATATCCGAGCATTCGCAGGTGGTGGCGCAATGAGCTTAAATTGCTTTTCCTCAGCAAGAGCATAAGAAGGAAACTGGTTATAAGCCCCGTCTCCAGTCACCTGGCTCACGGGTTCATCGAGTTTTTTAATTAATGCCTCCAGGCCTTCCCAATCCTGTGTTCCCAAATCGGTTAATTCAAACGCTTCTATTTCTTGGGTTTCGGCGTAACTTCAATTCTTTGTTAACCCACTCTGGTTATTCAATAATCTCTCGGAAAAACAGCCACCATTTTACCCATGCATTAGAATCAGAGTAAGAACCATTACCACTCTCTCCAGTAAGCACTTTCCTTTAAAGGTTTTTTGCAAGCCCTCAGATGCCACGGATGGCATCTGGGAGCGTCAGGATGACTTCATGCGTGTTTGCAAAAAACCTTTAAAGGAAAGGGATTACCCGCTCTGAAATTACAAGCCATAGGTGCCTAAACACGGGATAGAAACCTTGATTACGCTTCGCTGCATCAAGGCTACTCTCTATTTATTCAACAAAGCCCACCGGTTAAGGGTAGGCACTGAGAAAAAGCAGAGGATGACGAAGAGATTGAAATCTTTTGTCTCTATCAATAAAAGATTTCCTGCCAAATTTAACGCTATTGTTTTTAGCCGCATGCCTACCTTCGTTGGTTCGCTCTAATATCGATCACGCTCTGCCTGTGTTTAAAGCAAAGCTTATGCTCCTTAAGCCACCTGAGTTAAAACAAAACAATGTCTTCAAGTTTGGGCTGAATGTCTGGATATGCGCTAAAACCCTGTTTAGGCGGCAATTCTATCATCAATAACTACTGTGACAGAAACATGTGCTTTTGCTAGCATGTTCACCAACATATCAATAGTAAATTTGTCAATTTGACCACGAATCAGATCACTAATTCGGGGTTGGCTAACGCCAAGTACTTTTGCAGCAGTAATTTGGGTGAGTTTGTTGTCTTGAATATATTTATCAATCGCGCGCATTAACATTGCACGAATTTTTAAGTTCTCTGCTTCAACCTCATCAAATCCTAAATCATCAAAAATGCTGCCATTAGTAATATGTTGGTTCATTTCAAGCACTCCCATCACTACGGTTTTACAATCTCTTTATAACGCTGCTTGGCTAAGTCTATATCGGCGTGTCTTGTCTTTTGGGTTTTTTTAACAAACGTATGCAAGATATAAATTCCTTCTTCAAATTGAGCTGCATAAATAACTCGGTATTCATTCTCACAATGAATTCGAATTTCTTTAACTCCTTTACCAATCGAAGGCATCGGTTTCCAATCAGCAGGTTCCAAACCCCTTTGAACCCTATCCAAATTAAAGCCCGCGACTTGTTTTGCAGGTTTTGAAAAACTCAATAAGTCATTGTAGCTGGAGCCAAGCCATATTATTTTTTTCATAATTAATTATATAATATTTTATATATTATTTCCACTCTTTGCGCTTAAAAACTGTAATTGCTAGTTATTTGGGGTAAGTCAGGATACGTGTGCAAATTGGTCACTTCACTTTTTAAACAGGCTTTAATCCCTTGCAATAAGGAGCTACCGCCTTTTCTCATAGAAATCAACTTTAGGTTCAAATATAGCCGATTTGGCAACGGATTGAAACTCATCATTTCCGGACGAATGATTATTTGCCCACTCTGTAAACCTCCCATATTTAGTGGCATCCTAAATTAGAGTTCAATGCATTGTATTTTTTCATCATGAATTTATTAAAAGCAACGACCATTTAAATCATATCAATGAAAGTCCAATTTTGTTTGGTCTTGCTCATTGATTTAACCCAGGACGCTCTTTTTTAGCCCCTGATACCTTATCCAAGAATGGGAATACCATATTTTTGTACTACAGAAAGCAATCTAAGAGCTATTCCGCTAGGTCGTTTTGCCGTATAACCTCTATAAACTTAACAAATCAGATTTAAAATCTAAATTCAGTGTCTCAAAAGAAGGAGCATCTTTTAGGCAGTTTGAATTAGGAAACCCTTGATTATGCTGCGTGCATCAAGGCTGCGTTTGGTGGTATACCTTGCGAAGCTGTTGAATTTAAGTTAAGGTCAATATTCTTTATATTGGAATAAATATGCAATGGAATCTGTCGCTCTAGAACTGTTTAATTCAATTGAACAACGCAAGCAAATCATGGTGGAGCAGTTACACCATTTTTGTGAAATCAATTCCGGCACTGACAACCTGGCTGGCTTAAAGCACATGCATCAGACGCTTGCAACTGCGTTCAAATCGGTTGCTGACAAAATTGAAACCAAATCCCTGGCGCCTGTGGCTACCGTTAACATGGCTGGTGAATTAGCTACTCAACGCTGCGGCGACGCTTTATTTATCCGCAAGCGGCCTGAACTGAAACGCCGTGTTTTGCTTGCAGGTCATATGGATACGGTTTATCCCAGCGACAGCAGCTTTCAGACGCTGAAATATATTAACGATAATCAAATCAATGGTCCTGGCGTCGCCGATATGAAAGGCGGGATTATTGTTATGTTACATGCGCTTACCATGTTTGAGCAGACTGATTTGGCCGGCTCTATTGGTTGGGATGTCTTGCTCAATGCCGATGAAGAAATCGGGTCGCCGGCATCCAGTCCTTTATATGCTGAAATTGCCAAAAATTATCAGGCAGCAATGGTCTATGAACCCGCTATGGATGCTATAGGCACTCTGGCACGAAACCGTAAAGGCAGCGGCAAGCTGACTTTGGTTGCTACCGGTAAAGCAGCGCATGCCGGGCGTCATTTTTATGAAGGCCGTAATGCAATCGCCTACCTGGCAGAAGCAATTACCGCTATCCATGCGCTCAATGGCGAGCGTGAAGGCGTGACCATTAATGTCGGAAAAATTGCCGGCGGCGAAGCATTAAATGTAGTGCCGGCAAAAGCGGTTGCCCAGCTTGATGTACGGATTAGTTATCCTGATGATGAATATTGGGTTATGGATAAGCTGTATGCCATTTTTGGAGAATTAAGACGTAACGACTACTCCCTGAGCATCCATGGCGGTTTTGGCCGGCCGGTCAAACGCGTTTGCACGGGAACCGAACGGATGTTTGATCGTATCCGGCTACTGGCTCAGAAATTGGGTTTGACTATCGATTGGCAAGATAGCGGCGGTTGTTGCGACGGCAATAATCTGGCCTGTCATGGTTTGCCTGTAATTGACACCCTGGGCGTGCGTGGCGGCCATATCCATAGCCATGATGAATTCATTCTGTTGGATAGCCTGGTTGAGCGTACTGCCTTAAGCACCCTTTTGCTGTGCGATTTGGCACAAAATGGTCTTGAGGAGCTGGCGAAATGATCCTGTTTCGCCGGGCAAAAGAAGACGATCTGGACGCCATTCATCATTTGGCCGAACATAGCGGATATGGCATCACGACCCTGACTAAAGACAAAGAATTGCTGCACAAGCGTCTACTGTGGTCGTGTAAGTCGTTTGAAAAAAATGTCCATGCGCCAAAGAATGAATATTATTTATTTGTGCTTGAAGATCGGGAAACAAAAAAAATTATCGGCACTTCGGCAATAGACGCGGCCACTGGTTATGAAACGCCGTTTTATTCATACAAGCTCTCAAAACGTACCCGTGTCTGCCATTCACTGGGTATACGCAGTGATTACGAAGTATTAAGCCTGGTTAATGATAATCAGGGCAAAAGTGAAATCTGTACCCTGTTTTTGGAGCCCGCCTATCGTAGTAACGGAAATGGGCTGCTGCTATCCCGCAGCCGTTTTTTATTTATGGCACATTATCCTAATCGCTTTGGCTCTACAGTTATCGCTGAAATGCGCGGTATTTCTAACGACTGGGGGCAATCGCCCTTCTGGGAATGCGTTGGCCGTCATTTTTTTCACATGCCTTTTGTGGATGCAGACCGGTTGACGCTATCAACCAATAAACAATTCATTGCTGATTTAATGCCGCGCAATCCGCTTTATATCAAATTGTTAGCGCCTGAAGCGCAAGCGGTTATTGGAAAACCCCACCAGTCCACGATACCGGCAATGAACATCTTGCTACGCGAAGGTTTTCGTTATCTGGGTTATGTTGATATTTTTGATGCAGGCCCTACTATCGAAGCCCCCCTCAATAGTATCTCCACACTTGCGGCCAGCCATGTTTTGACAATCAAAAATATCAGTGATGAAGTAAGCAGCAAGCGGTTTTTATTGGCCAATACTCGACTTGATTTTAAAGCAACGATTGGGCAAGCGGTATTTAACCTGGAGCATGGTAGCTGCATACTTGGCAAGAAAACAGCTGTTTTACTTGATGTTCAGAAAGGTGACTGTATAAGAATTGCGCCATTACATATTGATGATCTATACCCGGTGCAGCACAAGGATAAATAAATGATGATGAATAGAACTGTTGCATTGAATGGCAGACATTATCTGGACGGTAAATGGATTGACGGTAATGGAACTCCCTTCCTATCGAAAAACCCTTATGACAACAGCACGCTCTGGCAGGGAACCATCGCAACTGAAATTGAAGTAAAAACTGCCGGGGAAGCAGCCCATAAAGCGTTAAGCGAATGGTCGCAACAAACATTGGCTACCCGTATCAGTTATCTGCAACAATTTGCAAGGCAAGTTGAGCTGCGTAAGGATGATTTAACATTACTAATCGCCCAGGAAACAGGCAAGCCGCTATGGGAAGCGGTCACCGAAGTCAATGCAGTGATAGGCAAAATCAATTTATCGATTCAGGCACATCAGGAACGTAATGCCGAAAGGCAAAATCCGGCGCCAGACGCCATGGCCTGTCTGCGTTATAAACCGCATGGCGTTGTTGCGGTACTGGGGGCATTTAATTTTCCGGCCCATTTGAGCAACGGCCATATAGTACCCGCCCTGATTGCCGGTAATACCGTAATTTACAAACCCAGCGATCTCACGCCTGCAGTTGCTGAATTAATTATGCAATGCTGGCATGAAAGCGGGATTCCGGCGGGTGTTATTAATTGCATTCAGGGCAATGCGGAAACCGGCAAACTGTTACTCGCAGAAAATATTCAGGGCGTCTATTTTACCGGCAGTTACCGCACCGGACTTCGTATTCATCAGGCATTTATCAATAAGCCCGAGGTAATTCTCGCCCTTGAAATGGGCGGCAATAATCCCCTGATTATAGATGATGTCAAAGACGTTAATGCAGCTATTTATCAAACCTTGCTTTCAGCTTATATCACTGCCGGTCAACGCTGCACCTGTGCCAGACGTATATTCATCAGCAACAGTAAAACCGGCGATGAGCTTGTTTCACGCCTGATTACCGCCACCGAAGCAATCCGGGTCGGGAGTTATACTGAACAACCAGAACCCTTTATCGGACCTGTAATCAGCCATGAACACGCCAAACACCATTTAAAGATGCAGGAAGGACTGATTACTTACGGGGGCAATGTCGTTTTACCGCTGAAATTGCTAAAAGAAAACAGTGGACTACTCTCGCCTGGCATTATCGATATGACGGAAGCGGCCTACGCGCCTGATGAAGAAATTTTTGCCCCCTTGATCCAGCTTTATCGCTATGACAGTTTTGAACAGGCCCTTCTGCAGGCAAATGCTACACGTTACGGCCTTGCTGCCGGCCTGCTCAGCGACAGTGAAGAGCGTTATCGGCAATTTTATAATACGATACGGGCAGGCTTGATTAATTGGAACCGCCCAACAACCGGCGCTGCCAGCAATTTACCATTTGGCGGTGTTGGCCATAGCGGAAACCATAGACCCAGCGCTTATTTTGCGGCTGATTACTGCGCTTATCCTATTGCAAGCCTCGAGCAAACCATGCTTGCACAGCCGGCCCAATTACTACCCGGTATTACTTTGGAATAACAGTATGAAAGTAACTGAATTAAACATTGACGGCCTGGTTGGGCCAACTCATCATTATGCCGGTCTTTCTGCCGGCAATATTGCCTCTACGTCCAATGCCCATACCCGTTCCAATCCACAAGCAGCCGCCTTGCAAGGGATAGCGAAAATGAGGATGCTGCATAAGCTGGGTATTCCGCAGGCTCTATTTCCGCCTCATCAACGGCCCAATCTTGAATTATTACATCAATGCGGGTTCAGCGGTTCTCCCGAGCAGCAAATTACCAAAGCGCATAAGCAGGCTCCTGAGATCCTGAGCGCCTGTTATTCGGCATCCAGTATGTGGACAGCCAATGCGGCAACTGTCTCTGCCAGTAACGACACAAGCAATAATCGGGTTCATTTCACTGCAGCTAATCTGGTCAGTAATCTGCACCGCCATCAGGAAGCAGGATTTTCCCGAAAATTATTGCAAACGATTTTCAGCAACCCGGAATATTTCCAGCATCACCCGGTATTGCCGGGAAGCGTAAGCACTGGCGATGAAGGCGCGGCCAACCATACCCGTCTGTGTAAATCGCATAGTGCTTCCGGACTGAATCTGTTTGTTTATGGCAAACATGCGTTGCATTCGCGCAATGATGATCCAATGCCGGTCAAATACCCTGCCCGCCAGACTTATGAAGCCTCAGCAATAGTAGCTCGTGCTCATGAGCTTGATCCTGCCAAAGTTATTTTTGCCTGCCAAAATTCGCAGGCGATTGATTTGGGTGTTTTCCATAATGATGTTATTGCGGTTGGCAATGAAAATGTGCTGTTAATTCACGAGCATGCCTTTCAACATCAATTACATGTTTTAGCAGAATTAAGAAAAAAATCAGATTTTGAATTAAGTATCATTGAAATCCGCAATGAACAATTAACGGTGGAACAAGCGGTCCGTACTTATCTTTTTAACTCTCAGCTGGTTACCTTGCCGGATCAATCCATGGCGCTTATTGCACCGACTGAGTGTAAGAATGATCCTCAGGTTAAGTACTTGATCGACAGTATAATCAGCGACAAAAATAATCCGGTTAACCTGGTTCACTATCTTGATTTGAAGCAGAGTATGCGTAATGGCGGCGGCCCTGCCTGCCTGCGGCTGCGGGTTCCGCTCAATCAGGCAGAGTTAAAAGCAATGCATCAAGGTGTATTGGTTAATGATGATTTACTCGCTCAGTTAGAGCAATGGGTGCTCCGTCATTATCGTCATGAGTTGCATGCGAACGATCTGGCTGATCCTGCGCTGATAACTGAGGTATTAACCGCTTTGGATTCGTTAACGCAGCTGCTAAAATTAGGCTCTGTCTATCCTTTTCAGCAAGAGAACTAAATGATTTGGCAAACCCGCTTTGGAAAATGCATTTATAACGCTGATAGCGGTGCGCAAGTCTGGGAAAATCTTTTTTTTCGCTGGCTGAAACTTGGTAGTAACGCCTTGCAAACTGTGATTAACAAATCATTCCCGCATAAACCGGTTTTGCATTATGTTCAGTTGCTGATTTACGCGGCCAGATTACTACCCGGTAATTGCTGCCTGTTAGGCCTGGGCGGTGCTGGCGCAGCACACGCGCTGGCTGAACAGGATAGGGAATCGCCTATCACAGCCGTTGAACTTGAACAGGAAGTGATTGATCTGGCCTATCGTTATTTTCAACTGGATAAAATAGCTAATTTATCTGTTATTCATCAGGATGCCAGCGATTTCATACGGCAAAACCAGTCGCTGTTTAATCATATTCTGGTCGATTTGTCTAACGCTCATTGCTATCCCCCCTCTTGTGCAACTGGAGATTTTTTTCAGCATTGTTATCGCAGTTTAACAGATCAGGGAATTTTGGCGGTGAATGTCGCCAATGTAAAAGAGCAAAAGCCGATTCTGGATCTCATGCGGGCTCAATTTGGCACTGCTGTGCTTTGTATGCCGGTAAGGGATTGCGCCAATATGATTATTATGAGCAGTAAGAACCCTAATCATAAGTTTTTACTTAATCTTTTTCGGGGTGATAAAAGGGTGAAAAAATTGTTTTGGGAGGAGTATTGGGGGTATGTCGCTCATCTTAAGCAGTAATTGAAAATAAGTGTTGGGCTTTACAGCCCAATGGCGCTGCCTTAAGCTGCTTGATTATTAACCATTGACCTTGCTCTTTG